>NZ_JBIVGN010000011.1:0-210208 GCF_044748705.1 Pseudomonas sp. NPDC089758 | reverse complement strand
GTGGGGTTTCCCCATGTGAGAGTAGGTCATCGTCAAGATTCATTTCGCAAAACCCCTATCTGCGCGAGCAGGTAGGGGTTTTGTCTTTTCTGGCTCGATACACGGGATTTGGGTGGTGACGTGGGGCCCTTTTCCTATGCAAGCCCACTACCCATAGCTATCATGCCAGCCTTATTCCAAGTCGAGACTGGCATGCTGAAGTTGTTGAATCTCCTCAAGGATGGCCGGTTCCATTCCGGAGAAGCCTTGGGGGCAGCCCTCGGGGTGAGTCGCAGCGCCGTTTGGAAGCAGCTGCAGCATCTGGAGAGTGAGCTAAATCTCACCATTCACAAGGTTCGTGGGCGTGGCTATCAGCTAGCGGCGCCCCTGGCGTTGCTCGAAGCGAAGGCTATTGCCGAATTCGCTGATGCTGAGCAATGGCCAATGTTCATCCACGAAACCATCGACTCTACCAATGCTGAAGGCCTGCGGCTTGCAGGGCAGGGGCAGGCTGCTCCATTTCTGGTGCTTGCCGAGCGTCAGAGTGCTGGCCGTGGCCGTCGTGGTCGTCAGTGGGTCAGCCCATTCGCAGAAAACCTTTATTACAGTCTGGTGTTGCGGGTCGAGGGCGGCATGCGCCAGCTCGAGGGGCTGAGTCTGGTGGTCGGCTTGGCGGTAATGCGGACCTTGGAAGGCTTGGGTGTCAAGGAAGTCGGGCTCAAGTGGCCTAATGACGTACTTGTGCGTGGCCAGAAAATCGCGGGCATCCTGCTTGAGTTGGTCGGTGATCCGGCAGACGTCTGTCACGTTGTTCTTGGGATTGGCGTCAACGTGAACATGCAGTCAAATGTGCAAGTCGATCAGCAGTGGACCTCCATACGGCGTGAGGTTGGCGCTCCGATTGATCGTAATCGCCTGGTGGCAATGCTCAGCCAGCAACTGCAGCATGAGTTGGCGCGACACCGACGCTACGGTTTTGCCGCATTCCAGGAAGAATGGGAACAAGCACATCTATGGCAGGGGCGTAACGTGTCCCTTGTTGCCGGCAGTACCCAGATCAACGGGGTAGTGCTCGGGGTGGACGGGCAGGGCAGCTTGCGCCTGGAGGTCGATGGTGTGGAGAAGAGCTTCAGTGGTGGTGAGCTCAGTTTGAGGTTGCGTGATGATTCTTGAGCTCGATTGCGGTAACAGCTTCATCAAATGGCGAGTCATTCATGCTGTTGACGCCACTATCGTGGGTGGCGGCATTGTGGATTCCGATCAGGCGCTAGTGGCCCAGGTCGGTGCTTTGACTTCGCTTCGCCTGTCAGGCTGCCGTATTGTCAGTGTGCGTAGTGAGGAAGAAACGGCGGCGCTCTGTGCGCTGATCAATCAGGCGTTTTCTGTGGTGCCGCGGGTAGCGGAACCGGCCCGTAAGATGGCTGGGGTGCGCAATGGATATGAAGACTTCCAGCGCCTGGGCATGGATCGCTGGCTCGCCGCGTTGGGTGCTTTCCACCTGGCCAAGGGGGCTTGCCTGGTGATCGACCTGGGTACAGCTGCCAAGGCCGACTTCATTGGTGCTGATGGCGAGCACCTGGGGGGATACATCTGCCCGGGTATGCCGCTGATGCGCAGCCAGCTGCGAACGCACACTCGCCGGATCCGCTACGACGACGCATCTGCTGAGCGTGCATTGACCAGTCTTGCTCCTGGACGTTCGACTGTCGAGGCGGTCGAACGGGGTTGCGTGTTGATGCTGCAAGGTTTTGCGCGCACGCAGCTGGAGCAAGCACGCTCGCTGTGGGGAGAGGCCTTTACAGTATTCCTCACGGGGGGGGATGCGCCGTTGGTGCGTGAAGCTGCACCCCAGGCGCGCGTGGTTCCCGACTTGGTATTCGTTGGCCTGGCAATGGCCTGCCCTTTGAGCTGAGGTGCTTATGCGTTGGTTGTTTCTGCTGTTGCTGGTGCTCAACGTCTTCTATTACGTCTGGCACCAACAGGAAGCCCCGCTGAAAGCCAAGGATGTCGCCCCGCTCTCGTTATACAAAGGTAATCAGCAGGAGATCCGTCTATTGCGTGAAGCGGGTGTGAATGCGCCTGCTCGTCGCCGTGATGAATGCTTGGTGGTGGGGGGGCTGACGGAGCGGGCTCAAATCGACGCATTGCGCCAGCGCTTGCTGAGCCTGGATATCAACGCAGTACCGGTGTCTGGGCAGTTGCCCGGCGCCGATGGTCTCTGGCTCAAGATTTCCCCGGAAAGCGAGCGTTTACTGGATCAAATGGTCCTCGCCACTCTTTCCAACGATTTCAAAGACTTAAAACATAAAATTATTTTCTGCCAGGGTATTGCAACTGGCGAATAGCTTGATAGAATGGCGCCCGCTTCACAGGGAACACCACTGAGGTGGTAGAGCTGGAAGCAGTGTCAAAGCAGCTAAGTTTCAGATTTGATTGAAGAAATTTGAAAAAAAGCTTGACACTAGGACGGCAGACAAATAGAATGCCGGCCACATCTGGAGGGATTCCCGAGCGGTCAAAGGGGACGGACTGTAAATCCGTTGCGAGAGCTTCGAAGGTTCGAATCCTTCTCCCTCCACCAGTTTTAGCGAGAGCCGCAAGCTCCGCGGGTATAGTTTAGTGGTAGAACCTCAGCCTTCCAAGCTGATGATGCGGGTTCGATTCCCGCTACCCGCTCCAAGTTTGCTGGGTTTTGCACAAAGTGTTTCGCTCTTGTAGCTCAGTTGGTAGAGCACACCCTTGGTAAGGGTGAGGTCAGCGGTTCAAGTCCGCTCAAGAGCTCCATATAAACAAGGCAGATATGAAAATATCTGCCTTTGTTTTATCAGTGTAAGACTATTTCTTCTGCGGAGGATTGTATCGATGGCTAAGGAAAAGTTTGATCGTTCCCTTCCCCACGTTAACGTCGGCACTATCGGCCACGTTGACCACGGTAAGACCACTCTGACCGCAGCTCTGACTCGCGTTTGCTCCGAAGTTTTCGGTTCGGCAATCGTTGAGTTCGACAAGATCGACTCGGCTCCGGAAGAAAAAGCGCGCGGTATCACCATCAACACCGCTCACGTTGAGTACAACTCGACCATTCGTCACTACGCTCACGTTGACTGCCCAGGTCACGCTGACTATGTGAAGAACATGATCACCGGTGCTGCCCAGATGGACGGCGCGATCCTGGTTTGCTCGGCCGCCGATGGTCCGATTCCACAAACCCGTGAGCACATCCTGCTGTCCCGTCAGGTTGGCTTTCCTTACATCGTGGTCTTCCTGAAAAAGGCTGACCTGGTAGACGACGCTGAGCTGCTGGAACTGGTCGAGATGGAAGTTCGCGACCTGCTGTCCACCTACGACTTCCCAGGCGACGACACTCCGATCATCATCGGTTCCGCTCGTATGGCTCTGGAAGGCAAAGACGACAACGAAATGGGCACTACCGCTGTCAAGAAGCTGGTAGAGACTCTGGACAGCTACATTCCTGAGCCAGTTCGTGCCATCGACCAGCCGTTCCTGATGCCGATCGAAGACGTATTCTCGATCTCGGGTCGTGGTACCGTTGTTACCGGTCGTATCGAGCGTGGTATCGTCCGCGTTCAGGATCCGCTGGAAATCGTTGGTCTGCGTGACACCACCACCACCACCTGCACCGGTGTTGAGATGTTCCGCAAGCTGCTGGACGAAGGCCGTGCTGGCGAGAACTGCGGCGTTCTGCTGCGTGGTACCAAGCGTGACGACGTTGAGCGTGGCCAGGTTCTGGTCAAGCCAGGTTCGGTCAAGCCGCACACCAAGTTCACCGCAGAAGTCTACGTTCTGTCGAAGGAAGAAGGCGGCCGTCACACTCCGTTCTTCAAAGGCTACCGTCCTCAGTTCTACTTCCGTACCACTGACGTGACCGGTAACTGCGAACTGCCGGAAGGCGTTGAAATGGTAATGCCAGGTGACAACATTCAGATGACTGTTACCCTGATCAAGACCATCGCAATGGAAGACGGTCTGCGCTTCGCTATCCGTGAAGGCGGTCGTACCGTCGGCGCCGGCGTCGTAGCAAAAATTATCGAATAAGTAGTTGATTTACTTGATCAGGCCGGTATAATGGCCGGCCTGATACAGCGTTACAGGTCAGTAGCTCAATTGGCAGAGCGACGGTCTCCAAAACCGTAGGTTGGGGGTTCGATTCCCTCCTGACCTGCCATTCACCTCAGTGTGATTGGCTTTCTTCTTACAGGATCCTCCTCGATGACTCCCAAAACTGAAGCCCAAGAATCGCGTTTTGATCTGTTCAAGTGGCTGGCTGTAGTGGCTTTGGTGGTTGTTGGTGTAGTGGGTAATCAGTATTACTCCGCCTCTCCAATCCTGTACCGCGTTCTTGCACTTCTCGCCCTGGCTGCTGTTGCGGGCTTTGTAGCTCTGCAGACCGCGAAGGGTAAGTCGTTCTTTGCGCTTGCGAAGGAAGCTCGTACTGAGATCCGTAAAGTCGTGTGGCCGACCCGCCAGGAAACCACCCAGACCACGCTGATTGTCGTGGCTGTCGTGCTGGTTATGGCACTGCTGCTGTGGGGGCTTGATTCCCTGCTCGGCTGGGCGGTCTCCCTGATCGTTGGCTAAAGGTGTCCCGTGGCTAAGCGTTGGTATGTTGTGCATGCTTACTCGGGTTACGAGAAGCATGTTATGCGCTCCCTGATAGAGCGCGTCAAGCTGGCAGGCATGGAAGACGGTTTCGGCGAGATCCTGGTCCCGACCGAAGAAGTCGTCGAAATGCGCAACGGCCAGAAGCGCAAAAGTGAGCGTAAATTCTTCCCTGGCTATGTTCTGGTCCAGATGGAGATGAACGAAGGGACTTGGCACTTGGTCAAGGATACCCCTCGTGTGATGGGTTTCATTGGTGGTACTGCTGATAAGCCTGCACCGATCACTGATAAAGAAGCTGAAGCTATCCTGCGTCGCGTAGCCGACGGTAGTGACAAGCCGAAGCCGAAGACGTTGTTCGAGCCCGGTGAAGTGGTTCGAGTCATTGATGGTCCGTTCGCTGACTTCAATGGTAACGTCGAAGAGGTTAACTACGAAAAGAGTCGCCTCCAGGTGGCGGTACTCATTTTCGGTCGCTCTACTCCGGTAGAGCTCGAGTTCAGCCAGGTCGAAAAGGTCTAGGCGGACGAAGCATCCCATACCCCGCAGCCCTGTGTGCTGCGGGGTTTTGTCGTCACTGGGATAAAACGCAAGTCATCCGGGGAGCCATCTGGCGTTCGTACCCGATATTGGAGTAGCTCATGGCTAAGAAGATTCAGGCTTACATCAAGCTGCAAGTTAAGGCCGGCCAGGCCAACCCAAGCCCACCCGTTGGTCCAGCACTGGGCCAACACGGTGTGAACATCATGGAATTCTGCAAGGCCTTCAACGCCCGTACTCAGGGTCAAGAAGCCGGCCTGCCGACGCCTGTGATCATCACTGTTTACAGTGACCGTAGCTTCACTTTCGAGACCAAGAGCACCCCTGCCTCGGTTCTGCTGAAGAAAGCTGCTGGCCTGACCAGTGGTTCGGCTCGCCCGAACACCGTCAAAGTCGGTACCGTGACCCGTGCTCAGCTGGAAGATATCGCCAAAGCTAAACAGGCTGATCTGACCGCTGCTGACCTGGACGCTGCTGTACGCACCATCGCTGGCTCTGCCCGCAGCATGGGCCTGAACGTGGAGGGTGTGTAATGGCTAAGCTGACCAAGCGCCAAAAGGCTATTGCTTCGAAAGTCGAAGCTGGCAAAGTTTACAACTTCGAAGACGCAGCTGCGCTGCTGGCCGAACTGTCCACCGTGAAGTTCAGCGAATCTTTCGACGTTGCCGTCAACCTCGGTGTTGACCCGCGTAAATCCGACCAGGTCGTTCGTAGCGCTACCGTGCTGCCACACGGCACTGGCAAGACCGTGCGCGTTGCCGTCTTCACCCAGGGTCCAGCTGCTGAGGCCGCTCTGGCTGCCGGCGCTGACCGTGTAGGTATGGATGATCTGGCTGCCGAAATGAAGGGCGGCGACCTGAACTATGACGTCGTCATCGCATCGCCAGATGCCATGCGCGTTGTGGGTCAGCTGGGTCAGGTTCTGGGTCCTCGCGGCCTGATGCCTAACCCGAAAGTCGGTACTGTGACTCCTGATGTTGCCACGGCTGTGAAAAACGCCAAGGCCGGTCAGGTTCGCTATCGCACCGACAAAAACGGTATCATCCACACCTCCGTTGGCAAGGTCGGTTTCGAAGCTGGCAAGCTGAAGGAAAACGTTGAAGCCCTGATCGCTGATCTGAAGCGTATCAAGCCAGCTTCTTCGAAAGGTATTTACGTCAAGCGCGTTACCCTGAGCACCACTATGGGCCCAGGTCTGGTCATCGATCAGAGCTCGCTGAACGCGTAAGGCAATGATGGCGCGATTCGTCGCGCCATCAGCAAAATTGGGGTCCCTGCCTGGCGGGGGCTATCCAAGACCGTAGGCGGCGCAAGCCTTAAACCTCAAGCCTACGCAGATGGTGCTCCCGATTCGTTACCGAATCAGACACCAAAACGACATCCGGCTTCGGCCAGATGAAACGGTAAAAACCAGGAGTAAACCCGTGGCAATTAAACTCGAAGACAAGAAAGCCATCGTCGCTGAAGTCAACGAGGCTGCCAAAGTCGCTCTGTCCGCTGTCGTGGCCGATGCCCGTGGTGTGACTGTAAGCGCAATGACCGGACTCCGTAAAGAGGCCCGCGAAGCTGGCGTATACGTACGTGTCGTACGTAACACCCTGCTCAAGCGCGCAGTTGAAGGTACCGAGTATTCGATCCTCAACGACGCGTTCAAAGGCCCGACCCTGATTGCTTTCTCCAACGAACACCCGGGCGCTGCTGCTCGTCTGTTCAAAGAGTTCGCCAAGGGTCAGGACAAGTTCGAGATCAAGGCAGCTGCGTTTGACGGCAATTTCATTGCCGCCAACCAGATCGATGTACTGGCTACCTTGCCGACCCGTGACGAAGCTATCGCACGTCTGATGAGCGTCATTCAAGGCGCTACCAGCAAGCTGGCTCGTACTCTGGCGGCCGTTCGCGACCAGAAAGAAGCTGCTGCTGCCTAAGGCCGCGTAACCTCTTTCAAAATCATATGTTTAATTTGATGGCTGCGTAGGCTGTCACCCCAATACAGGATTTAAGTCATGTCCCTGACTAACGAGCAAATCATCGAAGCAATCGGCCAGAAAACCGTTCTGGAAGTTGTTGAGCTGATCAAAGCTATGGAAGAAACCTTCGGCGTTACCGCTGCTGTTGCCGCTGCTGGCCCAGCTGCTGCTGCTGCCGTTGTTGAAGAGCAGACCGAGTTCAACGTTGTTCTGGTTGAAGCCGGCGACAAGAAAGTGAACGTGATCAAAGCCGTTCGCGAACTGACCGGTCTGGGCCTGAAAGAAGCCAAAGAGAAAGTCGACGGCGCTCCTCAGGTCGTAGCTGAAGGCGTTTCGAAAGAAGCCGCTGAAGACGCTAAGAAGAAGCTGGAAGAAGCAGGCGCTAAAGTCGAGCTGAAGTAATCTCGACCTTGCGACTCCAGCCGGAGCGTTGAGCAAAGGCTGATGGCTGGTGGCTTATGCCACCGGCCTTTTTCCGTTATTGGTGGCCGATCACGTCGGCCCCGATAACAAGCTGCAAGACACCCATGTGGGTGGCGCAAACCAAGGGGTTTGCACGATTTTCTGGCTGCTCCCGCCGGGAGAAGCCAAACAAGCAGGTGACCAAGCTGGGGAACGCTGATGGCTTACTCATACACTGAGAAAAAACGTATCCGCAAGGACTTTAGCAAGTTGCCGGACGTCATGGATGTGCCTTACCTCCTGGCCATCCAGCTGGATTCGTATCGCGAATTCCTGCAAGCGGGAGCATCCAAGGATCAGTTCCGCGACGTCGGCCTGCACGCGGCCTTCAAATCGGTATTTCCGATCATCAGCTACTCCGGCAATGCTGCCCTGGAGTACGTAGGCTATCGCCTGGGCGAACCCGCCTTCGATGTGAAGGAATGTGTCCTGCGTGGCGTGACCTTCGCGGTCCCACTGCGGGTCAAGGTGCGCCTGATCATCTTCGACAAGGAATCGTCGAACAAAGCGATCAAGGACATCAAAGAGCAAGAAGTCTACATGGGTGAAATCCCCCTGATGACTGAGAACGGTACCTTCGTTATCAACGGTACCGAGCGTGTGATCGTTTCCCAGCTGCACCGTTCGCCTGGTGTGTTCTTCGACCACGACCGTGGCAAGACGCACAGCTCCGGCAAGCTGCTGTACTCCGCTCGCATCATTCCGTACCGCGGCTCCTGGTTGGACTTCGAGTTCGATCCGAAAGACTGCGTGTTCGTCCGTATCGACCGTCGCCGCAAACTTCCGGCCTCGGTACTGCTGCGCGCCCTGGGTTACAGCACCGAAGAGGTTCTGAACACCTTCTACACCACCAACGTGTTCCATATTTCCGGCGAGAAACTCAGCCTGGAACTGGTGCCTCAGCGTCTGCGTGGTGAAGTTGCGGTCATGGATATCCATGACGAAACCGGCAAGGTCATCGTTGAGCAGGGCCGCCGCATTACCGCGCGCCATGTCAACCAGCTCGAGAAGGCCGGCGTGAACCAATTGGACGTTCCGATGGAATACGTCCTGGGTCGCACCACCGCCAAGGCTATCGTGCATCCGGCTACCGGCGAGATCATCGCCGAGTGCAACACCGAGCTGACCGCCGAGCTGCTGATCAAGATCGCCAAGGCTCAGGTCGTACGCATCGAAACGCTGTACACCAACGACATCGACTGCGGTCCGTTCATCTCGGACACCTTGAAGATCGACACCACCAGCAACCAACTGGAAGCGCTGGTCGAGATCTATCGCATGATGCGCCCGGGCGAGCCGCCAACCAAGGACGCTGCCGAAACCCTGTTCAACAACCTGTTCTTCAGCGCCGAGCGTTACGACCTGTCGGCCGTGGGCCGCATGAAGTTCAACCGTCGTATCGGTCGTACCGAGATCGAAGGTTCGGGCGTGCTGAGCAAGGAAGACATCGTCGAGGTTCTCAAGACCCTGGTCGATATCCGTAACGGTAAAGGCATCGTCGACGACATCGACCACCTCGGTAACCGTCGCGTACGTTGCGTCGGCGAGATGGCCGAGAACCAGTTCCGTGTTGGCCTGGTGCGCGTCGAGCGCGCGGTCAAGGAACGTCTGTCGATGGCTGAAAGCGAAGGCCTGATGCCGCAAGACCTGATCAACGCCAAGCCGGTTGCGGCGGCGGTGAAGGAGTTCTTCGGTTCGAGCCAGCTCTCGCAGTTCATGGACCAGAACAACCCGCTCTCCGAGATCACCCACAAGCGCCGTGTTTCCGCACTCGGCCCGGGCGGTCTGACCCGTGAGCGCGCAGGCTTTGAAGTCCGTGACGTACACCCGACCCACTACGGCCGTGTGTGCCCGATCGAAACCCCTGAAGGTCCGAACATCGGTCTGATCAACTCCCTGGCGGCCTATGCCCGCACCAACCAGTACGGCTTCCTGGAAAGCCCGTACCGCGTGGTGAAGGAAGGCGTTGTCAGCGACGACATCGTGTTCCTGTCGGCGATCGAAGAAGCAGATCACGTCATCGCCCAGGCTTCGGCCGCGATGAACGACAAGAAGCAACTGATCGACGAGCTGGTTGCTGTTCGTCACCTGAACGAATTCACCGTCAAGGCGCCGGAAGACGTCACCCTGATGGACGTATCGCCGAAGCAGGTTGTTTCCGTTGCTGCCTCGCTGATTCCGTTCCTCGAGCACGACGACGCCAACCGTGCACTCATGGGTTCGAACATGCAGCGTCAGGCTGTACCAACCCTGCGTGCCGACAAGCCGCTGGTCGGTACCGGCATGGAGCGCAACGTTGCCCGTGACTCCGGTGTCTGCGTGGTTGCTCGCCGCGGTGGCGTGATCGACTCCGTCGACGCCAGCCGTATCGTCGTTCGCGTAGCCGATGACGAAGTCGAGACCGGTGAAGCAGGTGTAGATATCTACAACCTGACCAAGTACACCCGCTCCAACCAGAACACCTGCATCAACCAGCGTCCGCTGGTTAGCAAAGGTGACAAGGTTGCGCGTGGCGACATCATGGCCGACGGCCCGTCCACCGACATGGGTGAACTGGCGCTGGGTCAGAACATGCGCATCGCGTTCATGGCGTGGAACGGCTTCAACTTCGAAGACTCCATCTGCCTGTCCGAGCGTGTGGTTCAGGAAGACCGCTTCACCACGATCCACATTCAGGAACTGACCTGTGTGGCGCGTGACACCAAGCTTGGCCCAGAGGAAATCACTGCGGATATCCCGAACGTGGGTGAAGCTGCACTGAACAAGCTGGACGAAGCCGGTATCGTCTACGTGGGTGCTGAAGTCGGCGCTGGCGACATCCTGGTCGGCAAGGTCACGCCAAAAGGCGAAACCCAGCTGACGCCGGAAGAGAAACTGCTGCGTGCGATCTTCGGTGAGAAGGCCAGCGACGTTAAGGACACCTCCCTGCGCGTGCCGACCGGCACCAAGGGTACCGTCATCGACGTTCAGGTCTTCACCCGTGATGGCGTGGAGCGCGACAGCCGCGCACTGGCCATCGAGAAGATGCAGCTGGACGAGATTCGCAAGGACCTCAACGAAGAGTTCCGTATCGTCGAGGGTGCAACCTTCGAGCGTTTGCGTTCTGCCCTTAACGGCCAAGTGGTCGACGGTGGTGCGGGCCTGAAGAAAGGCACCGTGATCACTGACGAAGTGCTGGACGGTCTGGAGCACGGCCAGTGGTTCAAACTGCGCATGGCTGAAGATGCACTGAACGAGCAGCTGGAAAAGGCTCAGCAGTACATCGTCGATCGCCGTCGCCTGCTGGACGACAAGTTCGAAGACAAGAAGCGCAAGCTGCAGCAGGGCGATGACCTGGCACCGGGCGTACTGAAGATCGTCAAGGTTTACCTGGCCATCCGCCGTCGCATCCAGCCGGGTGACAAGATGGCCGGTCGTCACGGTAACAAAGGTGTGGTCTCGGTCATCATGCCGGTAGAAGACATGCCGCACGACGCCAACGGTACTCCGGTCGACGTCGTACTGAACCCGCTGGGCGTACCTTCGCGTATGAACGTCGGTCAGATCCTTGAAACCCACCTGGGCCTCGCGGCCAAAGGTCTGGGCGAGAAGATCGACCGCATGATCGAAGAACAGCGCAAAGCCGCTGAGCTGCGTGGCTTCCTCACCGAGATCTACAACGAGATCGGTGGTCGTCAGGAGAACCTGGAAGAGTTCACCGACGAAGAGATCCTCGCCCTGGCGCACAACCTGAAGAAAGGCGTGCCTATGGCTACTCCGGTCTTCGACGGTGCCAAGGAGCGCGAGATCAAGGCCATGCTGAAGCTGGCTGACCTGCCAGAGAGCGGCCAGATGGTGCTGTTCGACGGCCGTACCGGCAACAAGTTCGAGCGTCCTGTGACCGTGGGTTACATGTACATGCTCAAGCTGAACCACTTGGTGGACGACAAGATGCACGCGCGTTCCACTGGTTCCTACAGCCTGGTTACCCAGCAGCCGCTGGGTGGTAAGGCGCAGTTCGGTGGTCAGCGTTTCGGGGAGATGGAAGTGTGGGCGCTGGAAGCATACGGCGCGGCATACACCCTGCAAGAAATGCTCACAGTGAAGTCGGACGACGTGAACGGCCGTACCAAGATGTACAAGAACATCGTGGATGGCGATCACCGTATGGAGCCGGGCATGCCCGAGTCCTTCAACGTGTTGATCAAAGAGATCCGTTCGCTCGGTATCGATATCGATCTGGAAACCGAATAACACGTGACGCGAAGGGGAGCGGGGCTGTTACAGCCCGCTTCCTGCTCCGCCAGGAGGAAAGGCCTTGAAAGACCTACTGAATTTGCTGAAAAACCAGGGTCAAGTCGAAGAGTTCGACGCCATCCGCATCGGTCTGGCGTCGCCTGAAATGATCCGTTCGTGGTCGTTCGGTGAAGTTAAGAAGCCGGAAACCATCAACTACCGTACGTTCAAGCCTGAGCGTGACGGCCTTTTCTGCGCCAAGATCTTTGGCCCGGTCAAGGACTACGAGTGCCTGTGCGGCAAGTACAAGCGCCTGAAGCACCGCGGTGTGATCTGCGAGAAGTGCGGCGTTGAAGTTGCCCTTGCCAAGGTTCGTCGTGAGCGCATGGCGCACATCGAGCTGGCCTCGCCGGTCGCCCACATCTGGTTCCTGAAGTCGCTGCCGTCCCGTATCGGCCTGCTGATGGACATGACCCTGCGTGACATCGAGCGCGTGCTCTATTTCGAGAGCTACGTCGTTATCGACCCAGGCATGACTACCCTCGAGAAGGGCCAGCTGCTGAATGACGAGCAGTACTTCGAAGCGCTGGAAGAGTTCGGTGACGATTTCGACGCCCGCATGGGTGCCGAGGCTGTCCGCGAGCTGCTGCACGCTATCGACCTGGAGCACGAGATCGGTCGCCTGCGCGAAGAGATTCCGCAGACCAACTCGGAAACCAAGATCAAGAAGCTGTCCAAGCGCTTGAAGCTGATGGAAGCCTTCCAGGGCTCGGGCAACCTGCCTGAGTGGATGGTTCTGACCGTTCTGCCGGTACTGCCGCCGGACCTGCGCCCATTGGTTCCGCTGGATGGCGGCCGCTTCGCGACCTCCGACCTGAACGACCTGTATCGTCGGGTGATCAACCGTAACAACCGTCTCAAGCGCCTGCTCGATCTGTCGGCGCCGGACATCATCGTGCGCAACGAAAAGCGCATGCTGCAGGAAGCGGTAGACGCCCTGCTGGACAACGGCCGTCGCGGTCGCGCCATCACTGGCTCGAACAAGCGTCCGCTGAAGTCCCTGGCCGACATGATCAAAGGTAAGCAAGGTCGCTTCCGTCAGAACTTGCTCGGCAAGCGCGTGGACTACTCCGGCCGTTCGGTAATTACCGTAGGCCCGACCCTGCGCCTGCATCAGTGCGGTCTGCCGAAGAAGATGGCCCTGGAGCTGTTCAAGCCGTTCATTTTCGGCAAGCTGGAAATGCGTGGTCTGGCGACCACCATCAAGGCTGCCAAGAAGATGGTCGAGCGCGAGCTGCCAGAGGTATGGGACGTTCTCGCTGAAGTGATTCGCGAACACCCCGTACTGCTGAACCGTGCACCGACCCTTCACCGTCTGGGTATCCAGGCGTTCGAGCCTGTGCTCATCGAAGGCAAGGCCATTCAGCTGCACCCGCTGGTCTGTGCTGCGTACAACGCCGACTTCGACGGTGACCAGATGGCCGTTCACGTGCCTCTGACGCTGGAAGCACAGCTTGAAGCGCGCGCGCTGATGATGTCGACCAACAACATTCTGTCGCCAGCCAACGGTGAGCCAATCATCGTTCCGTCGCAGGACGTTGTACTGGGTCTGTACTACATGACCCGTGAAGCCATCAATGCCAAGGGCGAGGGTCGCGTATTCGCCGACCTGCAGGAAGTCGACCGCGTATTCCGCGCCGGCGAAGCCGCTCTGCACGCGAAGATCAAGGTCCGTATCAACGAGACCGTGAAAGACCGTGATGGCAGCATCACCAAGAACACCCGCATCGTCGACACCACTGTCGGCCGTGCTCTGCTGTTCCAGGTTGTACCGGCAGGCCTGCCGTACGATGTGGTCAACCAGCCGATGAAGAAAAAGGCGATCTCCAAGCTGATCAACCAGTGCTACCGCGTGGTTGGTCTGAAAGAGACCGTGATCTTCGCCGACCAGTTGATGTACACCGGTTTCGCCTACTCGACCATTTCCGGCGTTTCCATCGGTGTGAATGACTTCGTCATCCCTGATGAAAAAGCACGCATCATTGGCAGCGCCACTGATGAAGTGAAGGAAATCGAGAGCCAGTACGCTTCCGGCCTGGTAACCCAGGGCGAGAAGTACAACAAGGTCATCGACTTGTGGTCCAAGGCGAACGACGAAGTGTCCAAGGCGATGATGGCCAACCTCTCGAAAGAGAAGGTCATCGACCGCGAGGGCAAAGAAGTCGAGCAAGAGTCCTTCAACTCGATGTACATGATGGCTGACTCGGGTGCGCGGGGTTCCGCAGCACAGATTCGTCAGTTGGCCGGTATGCGTGGTCTGATGGCCAAGCCGGACGGCTCGATCATCGAGACGCCGATCACCGCGAACTTCCGTGAAGGTCTGAGCGTACTCCAGTACTTCATCTCGACGCACGGTGCTCGTAAAGGTCTGGCGGATACCGCGTTGAAGACTGCGAACTCCGGTTACCTGACCCGTCGTCTGGTGGACGTTGCGCAAGACCTGGTTGTAACCGAGATCGATTGCGGTACCGACCAAGGCCTGCTGATGACTCCGCACATTGAAGGCGGTGACGTTGTAGAGCCGTTGGGTGAGCGTGTACTGGGCCGTGTCATCGCCCGCGACGTGTTCAAGCCAGGCACCGAGGACGTCATCGTTCCTGCCGGTACCCTGGTCGACGAGCAGTGGGTCGAGTTCATCGAGCTGAATAGCATCGACGAAGTTGTCGTGCGTTCGCCGATCAGCTGCGAAACCCGCTACGGTATCTGTGCCAAGTGCTACGGTCGTGATCTGGCCCGCGGTCATCAGGTGAACATCGGTGAAGCTGTCGGCGTTATCGCTGCACAGTCGATCGGTGAGCCGGGTACCCAGCTGACCATGCGTACGTTCCACATCGGTGGTGCTGCAAGCCGTACTTCGGCTGCCGACAGCGTCCAGGTGAAGAACGGCGGTATGGTCCGTCTGCACAACCTGAAGCAGGTCGAGCGCGCCGATGGCAACCTGGTTGCCGTATCGCGTTCCGGTGAGCTGGCCATTGCCGATGAATTCGGTCGTGAGCGCGAGCGTTACAAGCTGCCTTACGGTGCGGTTATTTCGGTCAAGGAAGGTGACAAGGTCGAAGCTGGCGCCATCGTCGCCAAGTGGGACCCGCACACCCACCCGATCGTTACCGAGCTCAAAGGTACCGTGACCTTCGTGGGCATGGAAGAAAACATCACCATCAAGCGCCAGACCGACGAGCTGACCGGCCTGACCAACATCGAAGTGCTGGACGTCAAGGATCGCCCTGCCTCAGGCAAGGAAATCCGTCCGGCAATCAAGATGGTCGATGCCAATGGCAAGGATCTGTACCTGCCAGGTACCGACGTACCTGCACAGTACTTCCTGCCAGCGAACGCCTTGGTAGGTGTTGCTGACGGTGCACAGATCGGTGTTGGTGACGTTATCGCGCGTATCCCGCAAGAAACGTCGAAGACCCGTGACATCACCGGTGGTCTGCCACGTGTTGCCGACCTGTTCGAAGCACGTCGTCCGAAAGAAGCCTCGATTCTGGCTGAAGTCAGCGGCACCATCGCATTCGGCAAGGAGACCAAGGGCAAGCGTCGTCTGGTCATTACCCCGACCGACGGTAGCGATCCGTATGAAGAGCTGATTCCGAAGTGGCGCCACCTGAACGTCTTCGAAGGCGAACAGGTAAACCGCGGCGAAGTCATCTCCGACGGCCCGAGCGATCCGCACGACATCCTGCGTCTGCTGGGTGTGAGCGCGCTGGCGAAATACATCGTCAACGAGATCCAGGACGTGTACCGTCTGCAAGGCGTTAAGATCAACGACAAGCACATCGAGACCATCCTGCGTCAGATGCTGCGTAAGGTCGAGATCTCCGAGTCGGGCGATTCCAGCTTCATCAAGGGCGACCAGATGGAACTGACTCAGGTGCTGGTCGAGAACGAGCGTCTCGCCGCCGATGACAAGTTCGTATCGAAGTTCACCCGTGTACTGCTGGGTATCACCAAGGCCTCGCTGTCGACCGAGTCGTTCATCTCCGCGGCTTCCTTCCAGGAAACCACGCGCGTGCTGACCGAAGCGGCCGTAACCGGCAAGCGCGATTACCTGCGCGGCCTGAAAGAGAACGTGGTCGTGGGTCGTCTGATCCCGGCCGGTACCGGTCTGGCCTACCACAGCGAGCGTAAGCGTCGCCGTGATGCCGACAAACCGCTGCGCGTAAGTGCCAGTGAGGTGGAAGCCGCACTGACCGAAGCGCTGAACTCCAGCGGTAACTAAGTACAGGGCAGGGCCCCGGCAAGCTCCGCACGGTCATCGGCGACATGAAATGTTGCCGATGATCGGGCGGGGAGGGCCGGGGCCTTGTCTTGACTGGGTGCAAGATCCTCTTTAGACTTTTGTACCCTTAAATTTGGTGAGGCTCCGTCTCGCCAATTTTTGGCTTTCTTGCAAGACAATAGAGTCGCAAGACAATCAGTGGAGCTAGTAGATGGCAACTATCAACCAGCTGGTACGTCAGCCGCGTAAGCGTTCGGTCGAAAAGTCCGACGTTCCTGCGCTGCAGAACTGCCCGCAACGTCGTGGCGTGTGCACCCGTGTGTACACCACTACGCCGAAAAAACCAAACTCGGCACTGCGTAAAGTATGCCGTGTGCGTCTGACCAACGGTTTCGAGGTTTCCTCGTACATCGGCGGTGAAGGCCACAACCTGCAAGAGCACAGCGTCGTCCTGATCCGTGGCGGCCGTGTAAAAGACTTGCCAGGTGTTCGTTACCACACCGTTCGCGGCTCTCTGGATACTTCGGGCGTCAAAGGCCGTAACCAGGGTCGTTCGAAGTACGGTACCAAGCGTCCGAAGTAAGCGGCCGTTTGCAGACATCCATTTTTTTGAGTCGATAAGAGTAAGGTCGGGCAGGGGTCGAAGACCCACGTCCCGGGCTAACCTGAAGACCGTTTGAGGGCTTATCATGCCAAGACGTCGTGTAGCAGCAAAACGTGAGATCCTTGACGATCCGAAGTACGGATCCCAGATTCTCGCCAAGTTCATGAACCACGTGATGGAAAGCGGCAAGAAGGCCGTAGCCGAGCGCATCGTTTACGGTGCCCTGGATACCGTCAAAGCACGCAAGAACAGCGACCCCCTGGAAATCTTCGAGAAAGCTCTCGACGCCATCGCTCCGCTGGTCGAAGTAAAGTCCCGCCGTGTCGGCGGTGCCACTTACCAGGTCCCGGTTGAAGTTCGTCCATCCCGTCGTAACGCTCTGGCAATGCGCTGGCTCGTAGACTACGCCCGCAAGCGCGGCGAGAAGTCGATGGCTCTGCGCCTGGCTGGTGAGCTGCTGGATGCTGCCGAAGGCAAGGGTGCTGCAGTCAAGAAGCGTGAAGACGTGCACCGTATGGCTGAAGCCAACAAAGCGTTCTCGCACTACCGCTTCTAATTCAAGCATCAATCATTTTGCGAGGGCTTTATGGCTCGTACTACAGCAATTAACCGCTACCGTAACATTGGTATCTGTGCCCACGTTGACGCGGGCAAGACCACCACTACCGAGCGGATCCTGTTCTACACAGGTCTGAGCCACAAGATGGGCGAGGTGCATGATGGCGCCGCGACCACCGACTGGATGGTGCAGGAGCAGGAGCGCGGTATCACCATTACCTCCGCTGCCGTTACCACCTTCTGGAAAGGTTCCCGTGGGCAGTACGACAACTACCGCGTAAACGTCATCGATACCCCTGGCCACGTTGACTTCACCATTGAAGTAGAGCGTTCGCTGCGTGTACTCGACGGCGCGGTCGTTGTGTTCTGCGGTACCTCCGGCGTTGAGCCGCAGTCCGAGACCGTATGGCGTCAGGCCAACAAGTACGGCGTTCCACGTGTTGTCTACGTGAACAAGATGGACCGTGCCGGTGCCAACTTCCTGCGCGTCGTAGGTCAGATCAAGAACCGCCTGGGTCACACTCCGGTTCCAGTACAGCTGGCTATCGGTGCGGAAGACGACTTCCAGGGTCAGGTCGACCTGATCAAGATGAAAGCCATCTACTGGAACGACGACGACAAAGGCACTACCTACCGCGAAGAAGAAATTCCTGCGGATATGGTCGAGCTGGCCAACGAATGGCGCAGCAACATGGTCGAGGCTGCTGCCGAGGCCAACGAAGAGCTGATGAACAAGTACCTTGAAGAAGGTGACCTGTCCGTCGAAGACATCAAGGCTGGTCTGCGCGCCCGTACCCTGGCGAGCGAGATCGTTCCTGCTGTCTGCGGTTCCTCGTTCAAGAACAAGGGCGTTCCCCTGGTTCTCGACGCCGTCATTGATTACCTGCCTGCGCCAACCGAGATTCCTGCGATCAAGGGTATCCACCCTGATCTGATCGACGTGCCGAAGGATGAGGTTCAGCCAGAGCAGTACGACGAGCGTCCTGCTGACGACAACGCGCCGTTCTCGGCCTTGGCGTTCAAGATCGCTACTGACCCATTCGTTGGTACTCTGACCTTCGTCCGCGTCTACTCGGGCTTCCTGACCTCCGGTGACTCCGTCATCAACTCGGTCAAGGGCAAGAAAGAGCGCGTTGGTCGTATGGTGCAGATGCACGCCAACCAGCGGGAAGAAATCAAGGAAGTACGTGCAGGCGACATCGCTGCTCTGATCGGCATGAAGGACGTCACCACCGGTGACACCCTGTGCAACGCCGACAAGCCGATCATCCTTGAGCGTATGGACTTCCCTGAGCCGGTTATTTCGCTCTCCGTAGAGCCGAAGACCAAGGCTGACCAGGAGAAGATGGGCATCGCACTGGGCAAGCTGGCCCAGGAAGACCCGTCGTTCCGCGTCAAAACCGACGAGGAAACCGGCCAGACCATCATCTCCGGTATGGGTGAGCTGCACCTGGACATCCTCGTTGACCGCATGAAGCGCGAGTTCAACGTCGAGTGCAACGTCGGCAAGCCGCAGGTTTCGTACCGCGAGAAGATCACCAAGTCCAACGTCGAAATCGAAGGTAAGTTCGTTCGTCAGTCGGGTGGTCGTGGTCAGTTCGGTCACTGCTGGATCCGTTTCTCGGAGCCGGACGTAGACGAGAAGGGCAACATCACCGAAGGTCTGGTGTTCACCAACGAAGTCGTTGGTGGTGTGATTCCTAAGGAATTCATCGCCCCGATCCAGAAGGGTATCGAAGAGCAGATGAAAAACGGCGTTGTTGCCGGTTATCCGCTGCTTGGCCTGAAGGCCACGGTATTCGATGGTTCGTATCACGACGTCGACTCCAACGAAATGGCGTTCAAGATCGCCGCTTCGATGGCGACCAAGCAACTGGCCCAGAAGGGCGGTGGCGTGGTGCTTGAGCCGATCATGAAGGTCGAAGTTGTAACCCCGGAAGATTACCTGGGTGACGTGATGGGTGACCTGAGCCGTCGTCGTGGGATGATCCAGGGTAATGAAGACTCGGTGTCCGGCAAGGTAATCACTGCTGAGGTACCGCTCGGAGAGATGTTCGGTTACGCGACCGACGTTCGTTCCATGTCTCAGGGTCGCGCAAGCTACTCCATGGAATTCTCCAAATACGCCGAAGCTCCGTCGAACATCGTCGAAGCACTCGTTAAAAAACAAGGCTAATCCCCTTTAGGCAAGAGGTTCACTGTCGTGGCTAAAGAAAAATTTGATCGTTCCCTTCCGCACGTTAACGTTGGCACCATCGGCCACGTTGACCACGGTAAAACCACTCTGACCGCAGCTCTGACTCGCGTTTGCTCCGAAGTTTTCGGTTCGGCAGTCGTTGAGTTCGACAAGATCGACTCGGCTCCGGAAGAAAAAGCGCGCGGTATCACCATCAACACCGCTCACGTTGAGTACAACTCGACCATTCGTCACTACGCTCACGTTGACTGCCCAGGTCACGCTGACTATGTGAAGAACATGATCACCGGTGCTGCCCAGATGGACGGCGCGATCCTGGTTTGCTCGGCCGCCGATGGTCCGATTCCACAAACCCGTGAGCACATCCTGCTGTCCCGTCAGGTTGGCGTTCCGTACATCGTGGTCTTCCTGAACAAGGCTGACCTGGTAGACGACGCTGAGCTGCTGGAACTGGTCGAGATGGAAGTTCGCGACCTGCTGTCCACCTACGACTTCCCAGGCGACGACACTCCGATCATCATCGGTTCCGCTCGTATGGCTCTGGAAGGCAAAGACGACAACGAAATGGGCACTACCGCTGTCAAGAAGCTGGTAGAGACTCTGGACAGCTACATTCCTGAGCCAGTTCGTGCCATCGACCAGCCGTTCCTGATGCCGATCGAAGACGTATTCTCGATCTCGGGTCGTGGTACCGTTGTTACCGGTCGTATCGAGCGTGGTATCGTCCGCGTTCAGGATCCGCTGGAAATCGTTGGTCTGCGTGACACCACCACCACCACCTGCACCGGTGTTGAGATGTTCCGCAAGCTGCTGGACGAAGGCCGTGCTGGCGAGAACTGCGGCGTTCTGCTGCGTGGTACCAAGCGTGACGACGTTGAGCGTGGCCAGGTTCTGGTCAAGCCAGGTTCGGTCAAGCCGCACACCAAGTTCACCGCAGAAGTCTACGTTCTGTCGAAGGAAGAAGGCGGCCGTCACACTCCGTTCTTCAAAGGCTACCGTCCTCAGTTCTACTTCCGTACCACTGACGTGACCGGTAACTGCGAACTGCCGGAAGGCGTTGAAATGGTAATGCCAGGTGACAACATTCAGATGACTGTTACCCTGATCAAGACCATCGCAATGGAAGACGGTCTGCGCTTCGCTATCCGTGAAGGCGGTCGTACCGTCGGCGCCGGCGTCGTAGCCAAAATCATCGAGTAATCACTCGACCGATTGAAAAAACCCCCGCTCAGCGGGGGTTTTTTTTATTGGGTTGACACTAAATAGGGGCGTCTATAGAATCACGCCTCCTTTTAGCGGGCGTAGTGCGTCCGTTGGGAACAGCCTGGAGTCTGAAATCCAATGCAAAATCAGCAAATCCGAATCAGGTTGAAGGCTTTCGACCATCGCCTGATCGACCAATCCACCCAGGAAATCGTGGAAACCGCGAAACGTACTGGTGCACAAGTGCGTGGTCCAATTCCACTGCCTACCCGCAAAGAGCGTTTCACCGTTCTGGTCTCCCCGCACGTCAACAAAGACGCGCGTGACCAGTACGAGATCCGCACTCATAAGCGTGTTCTGGACATCGTCCAGCCAACGGATAAAACCGTTGACGCGCTGATGAAGCTTGATCTGGCGGCAGGTGTGGAAGTGCAGATCAGCCTCGGCTAAGACTTCGGTCTTGTCGTGTAACGCTCTGAAATGGGCGGCCATAGCGGGTGAAAGCCCCGTACACTCATGAGGTTTACAACATGACTATTGGTGTAGTCGGTCGCAAGTGCGGTATGACCCGCATTTTCACCGAAGAAGGTGTCTCCATTCCGGTCACGGTCATTGAGATCGAGCCGAATCGCGTCACCCAGTTCAAAACTGAAGAAACCGATGGCTACCGTGCAGTGCAAGTCACTGTCGGCGAGCGTCGTGCTTCGCGTGTGACTGCCGCTCAGGCAGGTCACTTCGCCAAGGCCAACGTTGCCGCTGGTCGCGGTGTCTGGGAGTTCCGTCTTGAAGAAGGCGAGTTCCAGGCTGGCGACTCGATCAAAGCTGAACTCTTCACTGCAGGCCAGCTGGTAGACGTTACTGGTCAGTCCAAAGGTAAAGGCTTTGCCGGTACCATCAAGCGCTGGAACTTCCGTGGCCAGGACAACACCCACGGTAACTCCGTGTCGCACCGTGTCCCGGGCTCCATCGGCCAGTGCCAGACTCCTGGTCGTGTGTTCAAGGGCAAGAAAATGTCCGGTCACATGGGCGCCGAGCGCGTGACTGTTCAGTCCCTGGAAGTAGTTCGCGTAGACGCTGAGCGCAACCTGCTGCTGGTCAAGGGTGCCGTTCCTGGTGCTACTGGCGGCGACGTGGTTGTACGTCCAGCTGTCAAGGCTCGCGGTTAAGGGGAAACTGACATGCAACTTAATGTAAATGACGCTCAGGCGATCGAAGTTTCCGAACTGACTTTCGGTGGCGAATTCAACGAGACGCTGGTACACCAAGCAGTCGTGGCCTACATGGCCGGCGGCCGTCAGGGCACCAAGCAGCAAAAGACCCGTTCCGACGTGGCTGGTGGCGGTAAGCGCCCATGGCGTCAGAAGGGTACTGGCCGTGCTCGTGCTGGTACCACTCGTGGTCCGATCTGGCGTGGCGGTGGTGTAACCTTCGCAGCTCGTCCTCAGGATCACTCGCAGAAGCTCAACAAGAAGATGTATCGCGCAGCTCTGCGCTCCATCCTCGCTGAGCTGGTGCGTAGCGACCGTCTGGTCGTGGTTCAGGACTTCGCTGTTGAAGCACCGAAAACCAAAGATCTGCTGAACAAGCTGAACGGCATGGGTCTGAGCGACGTTCTGATCGTTTCGGACGCTGTTGATCAGAACCTGTACCTGGCTGCTCGTAACCTGCCGCACGTCGATGTACGTGACGTTCAAGGTTCCGACCCGGTCAGTCTGATCGCATACGAGAAAGTGTTGATCACTGTCTCGGCCGTGAAGAAATTCGAGGAGCTGCTGGGATGAACCAGGAACGCGTATTTAAAGTCCTCCTTGGCCCGCACGTTTCCGAGAAGGCTACCGTTCTGGCTGAGAAAAAAGGCCAGTTCGTATTCAAGGTTGCTACTGACGCAACCAAGCTGGAAATCAAGAAAGCTGTCGAAGGCCTGTTCAACGTAAAAGTTGAAAACGTGTCGACTGTTAACGTTCTGGGTAAAACCAAGCGTACCGCACGTGGTCTGGGCAAGCGTAATGACTGGAAGAAGGCGATCGTCTCCCTTCAGCCAGGCCAAGATCTCGATTTCAGCAGCAGTGCTGAGTAAGGAAGGGGTGCATCATGGCAATCGTTAAATGCAAACCGACTTCCCCTGGCCGCCGTTTCGTGGTCAAGGTGGTCAACCAGGAGCTGCACAAAGGCGCTCCTCACGCACCGCTGCTCGAGAAGAAATCGAAGTCTGGTGGTCGTAACAACAATGGCCGCATTACCACTCGTCACGTTGGTGGTGGTCATAAGCAGCATTACCGTCTGGTCGACTTCCGTCGCAACGACAAAGATGGCATCCCAGCCACTGTCGAGCGTATCGAATACGATCCAAACCGTACTGCTCACATCGCCCTGCTGTGCTACGCAGACGGTGAGCGTCGCTACATCATCGCCCCTAAAGGCGTGAGTGCTGGCGACCAGCTGATCGCAGGTGCTCTGGCCCCAATCAAGGCCGGTAACTCCCTGCAGCTGCGCAATATCCCAGTAGGTAGCACCATTCACGGCATCGAACTGAAGCCGGGTAAAGGTGCTCAGATCGCTCGTTCCGCTGGTGCTTCGGCTCAGCTGATCGCTCGTGAAGGCGTCTACGTGACTCTGCGTCTGCGTTCCGGTGAGATGCGTAAAGTACTGGCTGAGTGCCGTGCGACCCTGGGCGAAGTCTCGAACTCCGAGCACAGCCTGCGCTCGCTGGGTAAAGCTGGTGCCAAACGCTGGCGCGGCGTTCGCCCAACCGTTCGTGGTGTTGCCATGAACCCGGTTGACCACCCACATGGTGGTGGTGAAGGTCGTACCTCCGGTGGTCGTCATCCGGTATCGCCATGGGGCTTCCCAACCAAGGGTGCTAAAACCCGTGGTAATAAGCGTACCGACAACATGATCGTCCGTCGTCGCAAGTAACTAGAGGGATACGACAGTGCCACGTTCTCTGAAAAAAGGTCCTTTTATCGATCTTCACCTGCTGAAGAAGGTCGAAGTGGCGGTGGAGAAGAATGATCGCAAGCCAGTTAAAACCTGGTCGCGTCGTTCGATGATCCTGCCACAAATGGTCGGTCTGACCATCGCGGTTCACAACGGTCGCCAGCATGTCCCAGTTCTCGTGAACGAAGACATGGTCGGCCACAAACTGGGCGAGTTCGCCGGTACCCGCACCTATCGCGGGCACGTGGCTGACAAGAAAGCCAAGCGTTAAGGGGTAAGGAAATGGAAGTAGCCGCTAAGTTGTCGGGCGCTCGCATCTCCGCCCAGAAAGCCCGCTTGGTCGCCGACCAGATCCGCGGGAAGAAGGTGGGCGAAGCGCTCAACCTGTTGGCCTTCAGCAGCAAAAAAGCCGCTGAAATCATGAAGAAAGTCCTCGAGTCGGCCGTTGCCAACGCCGAACACAACGAAGGCGCAGACGTTGATGACCTGAAGGTCTCCACCGTCTTCGTCAACGAAGGGCGTTCGCTGAAGCGCATCATGCCACGTGCCAAAGGCCGTGCTGATCGCATCGTCAAGCGGTCTTGCCATATCACTGTCAAGGTTGCGGACAAGTAACGGAGTCGATCAGATGGGTCAGAAAGTACATCCCACTGGCATTCGCCTGGGAATCGTCAAGGAGCACACCTCCGTCTGGTACGCAGACGGTGCTACTTACGCAGATTACCTCTTGAAGGATCTGAAAACGCGTGAGTACCTCCAAGACAAACTAAAAAGCGCGTCCGTAAGCCGTATCGATATTCATCGTCCGGCTCAAACTGCACGCATCACCATCCACACCGCTCGTCCCGGTATCGTTATCGGTAAGAAAGGTGAAGATGTCGAGAAGCTGCGTCAGGACCTGACCAAGCAGATGGGTGTGCCTGTGCACATCAACATCGAAGAGATCCGCAAGCCGGAACTCGACGCTATGCTGGTTGCGCAGAGCGTAGCTCAGCAGCTGGAACGCCGCGTAATGTTCCGTCGCGCCATGAAGCGCGCCGTACAGAACGCCATGCGTATTGGTGCCAAGGGCATCAAGATCCAGGTGAGCGGTCGTCTCGGCGGTGCTGAGATTGCTCGTACCGAGTGGTATCGCGAAGGGCGTGTGCCTCTGCACACCCTGCGTGCCGATATCGACTACAACACCTACGAAGCTCACACCACTTACGGTGTGATCGGTGTGAAGGTTTGGATCTTCAAAGGCGAAGTTATTGGTGGTCGCCAAGAAGAACTGAAACCACAAGCACCAGCGCCTCGTAAAAAAGCTGCTAAGTAAGGGGTACGCCAAATGTTGCAACCAAAGCGTACAAAATTCCGCAAGCAGATGACCGGCCACAACCGTGGTCTGGCACTGCGCGGTAGCAAAGTCAGCTTCGGCGAGTTCGCCTTGAAAGCTGTTGCTCGCGGTCGCCTCACCGCCCGCCAGATCGAGTCGGCACGTCGTGCTCTGACCCGTCACGTTAAGCGTGGCGGTAAGATCTGGATCCGTGTCTTCCCGGACAAGCCGATCTCCAAGAAGCCTCTCGAGGTTCGTATGGGTAAAGGTAAGGGTTCCGTGGAATACTGGGTTGCCCAGATCCAGCCAGGCAAAGTCCTGTACGAGATCGAGGGTGTTTCTGAAGAGCTGGCGCGCGAAGCTTTCGCCCTGGCTGCTGCAAAGCTGCCTCTCGCCACCTCCTTTGTTAAGCGGACGGTGATGTGATGAAAGCGAATGAACTTCGTGAAAAATCTGCACAGCAACTGAATGAGCAACTGCTCGGCTTGCTGCGCGACCAGTTCAATCTGCGTATGCAGAAGGCAACTGGCCAGTTGGGGCAGTCGCACCTGCTCTCGCAAGTTAAGCGTGACATCGCTCGCGTGAAAACTGTGCTTAACCAGCAGGCAGGTAAGTGATCATGGCTGAAGCTGAAAAAACCGTCCGTACGCTGACTGGCCGTGTCGTCAGCGACAAAATGGACAAGACCATCACCGTTCTGATCGAGCGTCGCGTCAAGCACCCGATCTACGGTAAATACGTTAAGCGTTCGACTAAGCTGCACGCGCACGACGAATCCAACCAGTGCAAAATCGGCGACAAGGTTTCCATCCGTGAAACCCGTCCGCTGGCCAAGACCAAGTCCTGGGCACTGGTTGAAGTCCTCGAACGCGCTGTTGAAGTCTAAGGGCTAGGGGTCGGAGAAATTTTATGATTCAGACTCAATCCATGCTCGATGTGGCCGATAACAGCGGCGCTCGTCGCGTCATGTGCATCAAGGTTCTCGGCGGTTCGCACCGCCGTTACGCCGGCATCGGTGACATCATCAAAGTAACCGTCAAGGAAGCAATTCCGCGCGGTAAGGTCAAAAAAGGCCAGGTGATGACCGCTGTTGTCGTCCGTACCCGTCACGGTGTACGTCGCGCTGACGGTTCCATCATTCGTTTCGACGGCAACGCTGCTGTTCTGCTGAACACCAAGCAAGAGCCGATCGGCACTCGCATCTTCGGGCCAGTGACCCGTGAACTTCGTACTGAGAAGTTCATGAAGATCGTCTCGCTCGCCCCTGAAGTGCTGTAAGGAGATCCGACATGCAAAAGATTCGTCGTGACGACGAGATCATCGTGATCGCCGGCAAAGACAAAGGTAAGCGCGGTAAGGTGCTGAAGGTTCTCGCTGACGACCGTCTGGTCGTTGGTGGTGTGAACCTGGTCAAGCGTCATACCAAGCCTAACCCGATGGCGGGCGTTCAGGGCGGTATCGTCGAAAAAGAAGCGCCTCTGCACGCTTCCAACGTTGCCATCTTCAATGGCGAAACCAACAAGGCTGACCGCGTTGGTTTCAAAGTAGAAGACGGTAAGAAAATTCGTGTCTTCAAGTCGACCCAAAAAGCGGTTGATGCTTGAACACTGCTAGGTAGAAGACCATGGCACGACTGAAAGAGATTTACCGGAACGAAATCGCTCCTAAGCTTAAGGAAGAACTTAAGCTGTCGAACGTGATGGAAGTTCCGCGCGTTACCAAGATCACCCTGAACATGGGTCTGGGCGAAGCGATCGGCGACAAGAAAGTCATCGAGCACGCTGTTGCCGACCTGGAAAAGATCACCGGTCAAAAGCCGGTTGTGACTTTCGCTCGTAAATCCATCGCGGGCTTCAAAGTCCGTGAAGGATGGCCGATCGGTGTCAAGGTGACCCTGCGTCGCGAAAAGATGTACGAATTCCTGGACCGCCTGCTGGCGATCTCCCTGCCTCGGGTCCGCGACTTCCGCGGCCTGAATGCCAAGTCCTTCGATGGTCGTGGCAACTACAGCATGGGCGTGAAAGAGCAGATCATCTTCCCGGAAATCGATTACGACAAGATCGATGCTCTGCGCGGTTTGGACATCACCCTGACCACCACTGCTCGTTCGGATGACGAAGGCCGCGCTCTGCTGCGTGCATTCAAATTCCCGTTCCGCAACTGATTGGAGTAGGAAAATGGCCAAGAAGAGCATGAAAAACCGCGAGCTGAAGCGTCAGCTCACGGTAGCCAAGTTCGCCAAAAAGCGTGCTGAGCTGAAAGCGACCATCGTCAATCTGAACGCCTCTCCTGAAGAGCGTTTCGCTGCCGTTGTCGCTCTGCAGAAGCAGCCACGTGATGCCAGCGCTGCGCGTCTGCGCAACCGTTGCCGCCTGACCGGTCGTCCTCACGGTGTTTACCGTAAGTTCGGCCTGGGCCGTAACATGCTGCGTCAAGCGGCAATGCGCGGTGACGTACCAGGTCTGGTCAAGGCCTCCTGGTAATCGCTGTAGGCGTGACGCTGGCGGAAGGGGAGTGATCTTCCGACCGCCGGTGTTCTCGCCAACAAACAAGCCCCTTCATGGGGCTTGTTTCGTTTCTGTCTTGTGTCTAGAATGACCGGCTCACCTGAGCCTGGGGTTTTACCCTGCCTGCTTGGGTGGTTGTGATAGCCGCAAGGCTAATAATTCTTGTATCAGGAGCATCTAGCCCATGAGTATGCAGGACCCGTTAGCGGACATGCTAACTCGCATCCGTAATGCCCAGATGGCTGAAAAGTCCGTCGTAAGCATGCCTTCCTCCACTCTGAAGGTCGCGGTTGCCAAAGTTCTGAAAGACGAAGGTTACATCGCTGGCTACCAGGTTACTGGTGAGGCCAAGCCGTCCCTGTCGATCGAACTCAAGTACTTCGAAGGCCGTCCGGTCATCGAGGAACTGAAGCGTTCCAGCCGTCCTGGCCTGCGCCAGTACAAGTCCGTCACAGACCTGCCGAAAGTTCGTGGCGGCCTGGGCGTGTCTATCGTCTCCACCAACAAAGGTGTGATGACTGACCGCGCTGCGCGCGCTGCCGGTGTCGGCGGCGAAGTTCTGTGCACAGTGTTCTAAGGGGAGATAGGCATGTCTCGCGTCGCTAAGAACCCCGTTAAGCTGCCAGCTGGTGTCGAAGTCAAATTCGCCGGTCAGCAGCTTTCGGTGAAGGGTGCCAAAGGCACTCTCGAACTGAACGTTCACTCGTCTGTTGAAGTTACCGAAGAGTCCGGCGAACTGCGTTTCGTCGCTCGCAACGGTGATCAGCAAGCTCGCGCCATGGCCGGTACTACCCGTGCTCTGGTCAACAACATGGTCCAGGGCGTAAGCCAAGGCTTTGAGCGCAAGCTCCAGCTGGTCGGTGTTGGTTACAAGGCACAGGCCAAAGGCACCGTCCTGAACCTGGCTCTGGGCTTCTCGCATCCAGTGGACTACGAACTGCCAGCCGGTATCACTGCTGAAACTCCCAGCCAAACCGACATCCTGATCAAGGGTATCGACAAGCAGCTGGTAGGTCAGGTGGCCGCTGAAATCCGCGACTTCCGTCCACCAGAGCCTTACAAAGGCAAGGGTGTGCGTTACGCGGACGAAGTAGTCCGTCGTAAAGAAGCCAAGAAGAAGTAGGGCCTAGCAAATGACCGACAAAAAAGTTACTCGACTGCGTCGCGCTCGCAAAGCACGTCTCAAGATGCACGAACTCGAAGTCGTGCGCCTGTGCGTGTTCCGCTCCTCGCAGCACATCTACGCCCAGGTCATTTCGGCCGACGGCAGCAAGGTTTTGGCAAGTGCCTCGACCTTGGACAAAGACCTGCGTGATGGCGCCACTGGCAACATCGACGCGGCCACTAAGGTTGGCAAGCTGGTAGCTGAGCGTGCGAAAGCCGCCGGTGTATCTCAAGTTGCCTTTGACCGTTCCGGCTTCAAGTACCATGGCCGCGTCAAAGCGCTGGCTGATGCTGCTCGTGAAGGCGGGCTGGAGTTCTAAGTTATGGCAAATAACGATCAAAAGCGCGACGAAGGCTACATCGAGAAGCTGGTTCAAGTTAACCGCGTAGCTAAAACCGTTAAAGGCGGCCGTATCTTCACCTTCACCGCGCTGACCGTGGTGGGTGATGGTAAAGGTCGCGTCGGCTTCGGCCGTGGCAAATCGCGCGAAGTACCTGCCGCGATCCAGAAAGCCATGGAAGCTGCTCGTCGCAACATGATCCAGGTTGACCTGAAGGGCACCACCCTGCAGTACGCCACCAAGGCCGCCCACGGCGCCTCGAAGGTTTACATGCAGCCTGCTTCGGAAGGTACCGGTATCATCGCCGGCGGCGCCATGCGTGCTGTCCTGGAAGTTGCTGGTGTTCAGAACGTCCTGGCCAAGTGCTACGGTTCGACCAACCCAGTGAACGTGGTTTACGCCACCTTCAAGGGTCTGAAAGCCATGCAATCTCCTGAGTCCATTGCTGCCAAGCGCGGCAAGAGCGTTGAGGAGATCTTCTGATCATGGCAACCGTAAAAGTAACGCTGATCAAGAGCGTCTCGGGCCGTATCCCTAACCACAAACTGTGCGTTAAAGGTCTGGGTCTGCGTCGCATCGGTCACACTGTAGAAGTCCAGGATACTCCCGAGAACCGCGGGATGATCAACAAGGCTTACTACATGCTGCGCGTCGAGGGTTAATCGATGAAACTCAATGATCTGAGTCCAGCGCCGGGTTCCCGTCGCGAAAAGCATCGTCCGGGTCGTGGTATCGGTAGCGGTCTGGGTAAGACCGGCGGCCGTGGCCACAAAGGTCAGACCTCCCGTTCGGGTGGTTCGATCGCTCCGGGCTTCGAAGGCGGTCAACAGCCGCTGCACCGTCGCCTGCCGAAGTTCGGCTTCGTTTCCCTGAAAGCCATGGATCGCGCAGAAGTGCGTCTGTCCGAACTGGCTAAAGTGGAAGGCGACGTGATCTCCGTGCAATCCCTGAAGGATGCCAACGTGATCAACCAGCACATTCAGCGTGTGAAAATCATGCTGTCTGGCGAAGTTACTCGCGCAGTCACCATCAAGGGTATCGCAGCCACCAAGGGTGCGCGTGCGGCTATCGAAGCAGCTGGCGGCAAATTCGAGGAATAAATGGCTAAGCAAGGTGCTCTCTCTTCGCTCGGTAAGGGCGGGATGTCGGAACTCTGGGCTCGTCTGCGCTTTCTGTTCATGGCGATCATCGTCTATCGGATAGGTGCGCATATCCCGGTTCCAGGCATCAATCCGGACCGTCTGGCGGATCTGTTTCGGCAGAATGAGGGGACCATTCTTAGCTTGTTCAACATGTTTTCCGGTGGCGCGCTCGAGCGCATGAGCATCTTTGCATTGGGGATCATGCCGTACATCTCGGCATCGATCATCATGCAGCTGATGACGGCGGTCAGCCCGCAACTGGAGCAGTTGAAGAAGGAAGGTGAAGCTGGCCGTCGCAAGATCAGCCAGTACACCCGCTACGGCACCGTTATTCTGGCGCTGGTTCAAGCCATTGGCATGTCCATTGGCCTGGCCAACCAGGGCGTGGCGTTTTCTGCGGGCCTTGGCTTCCATGTCGTCGCGGTTTCCACGTTTGTGGCAGGCGCGATGTTCATGATGTGGCTGGGTGAGCAGATCACCGAGCGCGGTGTGGGCAACGGTATCTCGATGTTGATCTTCGCAGGTATCGTTGCCGGTCTTCCGAGAGCAATCGGGCAGTCTTTCGAGTCTGCGCGCACAGGCGATATCAACATTTTCGCCCTGGTCGCTATCGGTTTGCTGGCAGTAGCGATTATCGGTTTTGTGGTGTTCATTGAGCGTGGTCAGCGTCGTATCGCCGTTCACTATGCCAAGCGTCAGCAGGGCCGTAAGGTCTTTGCAGCGCAGACCAGCCACTTGCCGCTGAAAGTGAACATGGCGGGGGTTATCCCGGCCATTTTCGCGAGCAGCATTCTGCTGTTCCCGGCTTCGCTGGGTGCCTGGTTCGGTCAGTCCGAAGGTATGGGCTGGCTGCAGGACATCTCGCAGTCGATCGCTCCTGGTCAGCCGTTGAACATTCTGCTGTTTAGTGCAGGGATCATTTTCTTCTGCTTCTTCTACACAGCGTTGATGTTCAACCCGAAAGACGTAGCGGAAAACCTGAAGAAGTCCGGTGCCTTTATTCCGGGTATCCGTCCTGGTGAGCAGTCGGCGCGCTACATTGATGGCGTTCTGACTCGTTTGACCATGTTCGGTGCTCTTTACATGATGGCCGTCTGCCTTCTGCCCCAGTTCCTGGTGGTGGCAGCAAATGTGCCGTTCTACCTTGGCGGGACCTCGTTGCTGATTGTGGTAGTGGTTGTGATGGACTTCATGTCCCAAGTACAATCGCACCTCGTTTCGCACCAGTACGAATCCCTGATGAAGAAAGCCAACCTGAAAGGCTACGGTGGCAGCGGTTTGCTGCGCTGATACGCCCCTAAGGTTCGAGGAGTCGGTAATGAAAGTTCGTGCATCGGTGAAAAAGCTGTGCCGCAACTGCAAGATCATCCGTCGCGAAGGCGTCGTACGAGTGATCTGCAGCGCGGAACCGCGTCACAAACAGCGCCAAGGCTGAGTGTGATCTGCGTTTCAAACCCAGCAGCTAGTGTGCTGCTGGGTTGATTATTCGTTTCTACAGCGATATTATCTCGCGCCCTATTTCTTGGCTTCCGGGGCGTAGGTAGCTGTCAATTGGAGTCCCACTGAATGGCCCGTATTGCAGGCGTCAACATTCCAGATAACAAGCATACTGTTATCTCGCTGACCTACATCTATGGTGTCGGTCGCACAACTGCACAGAAGATCTGTGCAGATGCTGGTGTAAATCCAGCCGCTAAGATCAAGGATCTGAGCGACGAGCAAATTGAAACCCTGCGTGGCGAAGTTGCGAAGTTCACCACCGAAGGTGACCTGCGTCGTGACGTCAACATGAAGATCAAGCGCTTGATGGACCTGGGTTGCTACCGCGGCCTGCGTCATCGTAAAGGTCTGCCGGTTCGCGGTCAGCGCACCAAGACCAACGCACGCACCCGTAAGGGCCCGCGTAAGCCGATCCGCAAGTAATCGCCCAGGAATATAGACATGGCAAAACCTGCTGCTCGTCCTCGTAAGAAAGTCAAAAAGACAGTGGTTGATGGCATCGCCCACATCCATGCGTCTTTCAACAACACCATCGTGACCATCACCGACCGTCAGGGCAATGCTTTGTCCTGGGCGACCTCCGGTGGCTCGGGTTTCCGTGGTTCGCGCAAATCCACCCCGTTCGCAGCTCAGATCGCTGCTGAGCGTGCTGGTCAAGCTGCGCTGGAATACGGTCTTAAGAACCTCGACGTAAACGTCAAGGGTCCAGGTCCAGGTCGTGAGTCCGCCGTTCGTGCATTGAACAGCTGCGGCTACAAGATCGCCAGCATCACCGACGTGACGCCAATCCCGCACAACGGGTGCCGTCCGCCGAAGAAGCGCCGCGTGTAATCAGGAGACAGAAGAATGGCACGTTACATTGGTCCAAAATGCAAACTGTCTCGTCGTGAAGGCACCGACCTGTTCCTGAAGAGCGGCGTTCGCGCTCTGGAATCGAAGTGCAACATCGAAGCAGCCCCAGGTATCCACGGCCAGCGCCGTGGCCGTCAGTCCGACTACGGTACCCAGCTGCGCGAGAAACAAAAAGTCCGTCGTATCTACGGTGTTCTGGAGCGTCAGTTCCGCGGTTACTACCAAGCTGCTGCCTCGAAAAAAGGCGCAACCGGTGAGAACCTGCTGCAACTGCTCGAGTGCCGTCTGGATAACGTCGTCTACCGTATGGGCTTCGGCTCGACTCGTTCCGAGTCCCGTCAGCTGGTTTCGCACAAAGCGATCAGCGTCAACGGTAAGACTGTAAACATTCCATCCTACCAAGTTCGTCCGGGTGACGTGGTCGCGGTTCGCGAGAAGTCGTCGAACCAGCTGCGCATTGTTCAAGCCCTTGAACTGTGCGCCCAGCGTGGCCGCGTTGAGTGGGTAGACGTAGATTCCGCTAAGAAGTCGGGCGTTTTCAAGAACGTTCCTGCTCGCGGCGACCTCTCTGCCGACATCAACGAAAACCTGATTGTCGAGCTCTACTCCAAGTAAGGGCTAGAAAATAGGTGCATCCATGCAGATTTCGGTAAATGAGTTCCTGACTCCCCGCCATATTGATGTGCAGGTAGTCAGTCCGACCCGCGCCAAGATCACGCTCGAGCCTCTCGAGCGTGGCTTCGGCCATACCCTGGGCAACGCGCTGCGCCGCATCCTGTTGTCCTCCATGCCTGGCTGTGCAGTAGTCGAGGCCGAGATCGATGGCGTACTCCATGAGTACTCCGCGATCGAAGGTGTACAGGAAGACGTAATTGAAATCCTGTTGAACCTTAAAGGTCTGGCTATCAAACTGCACGGTCGTGACGAAGTTACGCTGACCTTGTCGAAAAAGGGTTCGGGGGTGGTTACCGCTGCCGATATTCAGCTGGATCACGATGTCGAGATCGTCAACCCCGATCACGTAATCGCGAACCTGGCGTCCAACGGCGCCCTGAACATGAAGCTCACTGTAGCTCGTGGTCGCGGTTACGAGCCGGCTGACTCCCGTCAAACCGACGAAGACGAAAGCCGTAGCATTGGCCGTCTGCAGCTGGACGCTTCGTTCAGCCCGGTGCGTCGTATCGCCTATGTGGTCGAGAACGCCCGTGTTGAACAGCGTACCAACCTGGACAAGCTGGTCATTGATCTGGAAACCAACGGCACCCTGGATCCTGAAGAGGCTATCCGCCGCGCTGCGACCATCCTGCAACAGCAGTTGGCCGCGTTCGTCGACCTCAAAGGTGACAGCGAGCCTGTCGTAGTCGAGCAGGAAGACGAGATCGATCCGATCCTGCTACGTCCGGTTGACGACCTGGAACTGACTGTACGTTCGGCCAACTGCCTCAAGGCGGAGAACATCTACTACATCGGCGACCTGATTCAGCGTACCGAAGTAGAGCTGTTGAAGACTCCTAACCTGGGCAAGAAGTCCCTGACTGAAATCAAGGACGTGCTGGCCTCTCGTGGTCTGTCTCTCGGCATGCGCCTCGACAACTGGCCGCCTGCAAGTCTTAAGAAAGACGACAAGGCGACCGCCTGATCGTCGTAATCACCGAACGTAGTGTTTGGTAAGGAATGAATCATGCGTCATCGTAAAAGTGGACGTCACCTGAGCCGTACCAGCTCTCACCGCAAAGCTATGTTCCAGAACATGGCTGTGTCGCTGATCGAGCACGAGCTGATCAAAACCACCCTGCCGAAAGCCAAGGAACTGCGCCGCGTTGCCGAGCCGCTGATCACCCTGGCCAAGGAAGACAGCGTTGCTAACCGCCGTCTGGCCTTCGACCGTACCCGTTCGAAGTCCGCTGTTGGCAAACTGTTCAACGATCTGGGCAAGCGTTACGCCACCCGTCAGGGCGGCTACCTGCGCATCCTGAAGTGCGGTTTCCGCGCTGGCGACAACGCGCCTATGGCGTACGTCGAGCTGGTTGATCGTCCAGTCGGTGGTGCTGTAGAAGCTGCCGAGTAAGACGTTCTGTCTGCTACAAAAAACCGGGCCTAGTGCCCGGTTTTTTGTTTTCATAGGAATTGTTTTTTTCTATCGATACGACACGTGCAATGAATTTGTTCTGAATCGACCGCTCGTCGATACTCCTATCCAAGCCGATTCGCCGGCAGTTCAAAACCGATATGGAGAGCCCATGAGCAAGATTCTCACCACCGCCAGCGGTGCCCCCGTAGCTGACAATCAGAATTCCCGCTCTGCTGGCCTGCGCGGCCCGTTGTTGCTCGACGATTTCCACCTGATCGAGAAGCTCGCTCACTTCAACCGTGAGAACATTCCTGAGCGGCGTGTGCATGCCAAAGGCTCGGGAGCCTATGGCACGTTTACCGTCACCCACGACATCACTCGGTACACCAAGGCCAAGCTGTTCGATACGATTGGTAAGCAGACGGAAACCTTCCTGCGCTTTTCCACCGTCGGCGGCGAGCGTGGTTCGGCTGACACCGAGCGTGATCCTCGCGGCTTTGCGGTAAAGTTTTACACCGAGGAAGGCAATTGGGACATCGTCGGCAACAACACGCCGGTTTTCTTCATCCGCGATCCGCTCAAGTTCCCGGATTTCATCCACACCCAGAAGCGCCATCCGCAATCAAACCTGAAGAACGCTCAGATGATGTGGGATTTCTGGTCGCACTCGCCTGAAGCGCTGCATCAGGTCACCATCCTGTTCTCCGATCGCGGCATTCCGGACGGCTACCGGCACATGCACGGCTTCGGCAGCCACACCTATAGCTTGATCAGCGCGGCTGGCGAGCGCACATGGGTCAAATGGCACTTCAAGACCCAGCAAGGTATCAAGAACCTTACGCCAGCCGACGCTGCGCGCCTGGCGGGTACAGACCCTGACTACGCCCAGCGTGACCTGTTCGAGGCCATTGAGCGCGCAGACTACCCCCGTTGGACCGTGTGCATTCAGGTCATGACCGAGGAGGAGGCAGCCAGCCGCGAAGAAAATCCGTTCGATGTGACCAAGACTTGGTCGCAGAGGGACTATCCGTTGATCGAGGTGGGTGTCCTGGAGCTCAACCGTAACCCGCTCAACTATTTCGCTGAAGTCGAGCAGGCTGCGTTTGGCCCGAGCAACATGGTGCCGGGCGTTGGGCTGTCCCCAGACCGCATGCTGCAGGGCCGCGTTTTCGCCTATGCCGATGCGCACCGGTATCGTGTGGGCACCAACCACCAGCAGTTGCCGGTCAACGCGCCACGCTGCCCGGTCAATAGCTACCAGCGTGATGGATCGATGGCGTTTGGTAGCTATGGCAGTGCACCCAATTACGAGCCCAATAGCTATGGCGATGCGCCTAAGCAGTCGCCTGGCCATGGCGAACCTGCATTGGCCCTCAAAGGCGCTGCGGACCGCTACGATCATCGTGAAGACAATGACTACTACAGCCACGCCGGTGCACTGTTCCGCTTGATGAACGATGAACAAAAGGCTTTGCTGATCAGCAATATCGCCGGAACCATGGCAGGTGTCAGTCAAGATGTCATTCAACGTCAACTGCAGTACTTCTTCATGGCTGATCCGGCCTATGGTGAAGGCATTGCCAAGGCATTGGGCGTGAATCTCGCCTAACTCGAAGTGATAAGAAGAACCGCCCTCATTTGGGCGGTTTTTCAATGAATATCACTACTGTTTACCTGATTTTTTGCCCCTGATTGCGCATTTTTCAGTGACCGTGGGCAATTCCTGGTTCAAACTATGTCTCATTAGACGTATCCACACGGAGAATCAGGGCGATGCAAGGTCACCCGGACGTAATCAATTATCTCGTCACGTTGCTGAAGGGCGAACTGGCCGCACGCGACCAGTACTTCATTCACTCGCGCATGTACGAAGACTGGGGCCTGTCCAAGCTCTACGAACGCATCAACCATGAGATGGAAGAGGAAACCCAGCACGCCGATGCGCTGATGCGGCGTATCCTCATGCTCGAAGGCACCCCCGACATGCGCGCGGATGACCTGGAAGTGGGTAGCACTGTCCCGGAAATGATCGAAGCGGACCTCAAGCTCGAGTACAAGGTTCGTGCCGCCTTGTGCAAAGGCATCGAGCTGTGCGAGCTGCACAAGGACTACATCAGTCGCGATATCCTGCGTGCGCAGCTGGCCGATACCGAAGAAGATCACACCTACTGGCTTGAGAAGCAGCAGGGCCTGATCAAGGCCATCGGCCTGGAAAACTACCTGCAGTCGCAGATGTAAGTTATCCACAGATAAAAAAGAGCCCCAGGCACCATCCGTGCCTGGGGCTTTTTCATGGGCTACCAGATCAGGCCCGGTCACGCTCCAGAAGCGGTTTCAGGTAGTGCCCTGTGTACGACTGCTTCATCTTGGCCAGTTCCTCCGGGGTACCGCTGGCAATAATTTGCCCACCCTTCGAACCACCCTCTGGGCCCAAGTCGACCAACCAGTCCGCGGTCTTGATCACATCGAGGTTGTGCTCGATGACCACCACCGTGTTGCCGTGGTCGCGCAGGCGGTGCAAGACGTCCAGCAACTGCTGAATATCGGCGAAGTGCAGGCCCGTGGTCGGCTCGTCAAGGATGTACAGGGTCTTGCCAGTATCGCGTTTGGACAGCTCGCGTGAGAGCTTGACCCTTTGCGCTTCACCCCCCGACAGCGTCGTCGCCGACTGGCCCAGCTTGATGTAAGACAAGCCTACATCCATCAAGGTTTGCAGCTTGCGCGCCAGCGCCGGCACCGCATCGAAGAATTCGCGCGCATCCTCGATGGTCATTTCCAGGACCTCGTGGATGTTCTTGCCTTTGTATTTGATCTCCAGGGTTTCGCGGTTGTAGCGCTTGCTCTTGCACACGTCGCACGGCACGTAGATGTCCGGCAGGAAGTGCATTTCCACCTTGATCAGCCCATCGCCCTGGCACGCCTCGCAACGGCCGCCCTTGACGTTGAACGAGAAACGCCCCGGGCCGTAGCCGCGTGAGCGCGATTCCGGCACGCCGGAAAACAGCTCACGAATCGGGGTGAAGATGCCGGTATAGGTCGCCGGGTTCGAACGCGGTGTGCGGCCGATCGGGCTCTGGTCGATATCGACGACTTTGTCCAGGTGCTGCAGGCCATCCATGTTGCTGTGCGGTGCGGCTTCCAGGCTGCTGGCACCGTTGAGGGCGGTAGCGGCCAGGGGATACAGCGTGTTGTTGATCAACGTCGACTTGCCCGAGCCGGATACGCCAGTCACGCAGGTCAGCAGGCCGATCGGGATTTCCAGGTCAACGTTCTGCAGGTTGTTGCCTCGCGCGCCCTTGAGCTTGAGGGACAGCTTTTTGTCGCGGGGCGTGCGTTTGGCAGGGACGGCGATTTTCTTGCGGCCGGACAGGTACTTCCCGGTCAGCGAGTCGGGATGTGCCATGACTTCTTGCGGCGTACCCTCGGCAACGATCTGGCCACCGTGTACGCCGGCCCCTGGGCCGATGTCCACCACGTAGTCAGCCAGGCGAATGGCGTCTTCGTCGTGCTCGACCACGATCACGGTGTTACCCAGGTCGCGCAGGTGGTTGAGGGTGGCGAGCAGGCGGTCGTTGTCGCGTTGATGAAGACCGATGGACGGTTCATCAAGGATATACATCACCCCGACCAGCCCCGCACCAATCTGGCTGGCCAGGCGGATCCGCTGCGCTTCGCCGCCGGACAAGGTGTCGGCACTGCGATCCAGGGTAAGGTAATCCAGGCCAACGTTGACCAGAAACTGCAGGCGTTCGCAGATTTCCTTGAGGATCTTTGCCGCAATTTCACCGCGACGCCCGGTCAGGGTCAGCTCACCGAAGTAGCTGCTGGCTTCACCGATAGGCAGGTTGGTCACCGCCGGCAGGGTTTTTTCGCCAACCCAGACATGCCGTGCTTCGCGGCGCAGGCGGGTGCCGCGGCAGTCGGGGCAGGGCTGGGTGCCGAGGAACTTGGCCAGCTCCTCACGCACCGTGGCCGACTCGGTTTCGCGGTAGCGCCGCTCCAGGTTGGGCACGATCCCTTCGAACGGGTGCGAACGCTTGACGATGTCGCCACGGTCGTTCAGGTACTTGAAGTCAACGCTCTGCTTGCCACTGCCTTGCAGGATTACCTTCTGGTGCTCGGCCGACAGCTCGCCGAACGGTTCCTCCAGGCTGAACCCATAATGCGCTGCCAGCGAACCCAGCATCTGGAAGTAGTAGACGTTACGCCGATCCCAGCCGCGGATAGCGCCCTCGGCCAATGTCAACTCGCTGTTGACCAGGCGCTTGATATCGAAAAATTGCTTTACCCCCAGGCCATCGCAGGTCGGACAGGCGCCGGCCGGGTTGTTGAACGAAAACAGCTTGGGCTCCAGTTCGCTGATCGCATGGCCGCAGACCGGGCAGGCGAAACGAGCGGAGAAGATCGTCTCTTCGCCTTCTTCATCGTCCATCGGGGCAACCAGGGCGATGCCGTCGGCCAGCTTGAGGGCGGTCTCGAATGACTCGGCAAGGCGTTGTTGCAGGTCGGCGCGGACCTTGAAACGGTCCACCACCACATCGATGCTGTGTTTCTTCTGCTTGTCCAGCTTGGGCAGTTCGTCGAGTTCGTAGAGCTTGCCGTTGACGCGTGCCCGAACGAAGCCTTGGGCACGCAGTTCGTCGAACACGGCCAGGTGCTCACCCTTGCGCTCGCGCACTACCGGAGCCAGCAGCATCAGCTTGCTGCCTTCCGGGCGCTCCAGCACCAGGTCGACCATCTGGCTGACGGTCTGCGCCTCCAGCGGAATGTCGTGGTCCGGGCAGCGCGGAGTACCCACGCGGGCATAAAGCAGGCGCAGGTAGTCGTAGATTTCGGTGATGGTGCCTACCGTCGAGCGCGGGTTGTGCGAAGTCGACTTCTGCTCGATGGAGATGGCAGGCGACAGGCCTTCGATCGTGTCGACGTCAGGTTTTTCCATCATCGACAGGAATTGCCGGGCGTAGGCCGACAGCGATTCCACATAGCGGCGCTGACCCTCGGCATACAAGGTATCGAATGCCAGGGAAGACTTCCCGGACCCGGACAAGCCGGTGATCACGATCAGCTTGTCCCGCGGCAGGGTCAGGTCGATGTTCTTCAGGTTGTGGGTACGTGCCCCACGAATAAGGATCTTGTCCACTGCGGCCTCGCTTGGCGGGCATAAACAAGGAAGTATACGGGGCGCTGCCAGTACGCGGCAAAGCGTCACGTAGATGCCGTCAAGCTGTCGGACTGATAGAATCGCCGCCGGTTCACACGAGGTTAATCCATGCACGACACCCACAACGAGCGCATGAGTGGCAGCGAAACGCGCGCCGCTGGCGGCCTGGCCCTGGTCTTTGCCTTTCGTATGCTGGGCATGTTCATGGTCTTGCCGGTGCTGGCCACCTACGGCATGGACCTGGCCGGTGCCACGCCCGCGCTGATCGGCCTGGCCATCGGTGCCTATGGCCTGACCCAGGCGTTTTTTCAAATCCCTTTCGGGATGATTTCCGATCGCATCGGCCGCCGTCCGGTGATCTATCTGGGCCTGGTGATCTTCGCTTTGGGCAGTGTACTGGCGGCTCAGGCCGACTCCATCTGGGGTGTGATTGCCGGGCGAATTCTGCAGGGCGCCGGGGCGATTTCCGCCGCAGTCATGGCGCTGCTGTCCGACCTGACCCGCGAGCAGCACCGTACCAAGGCCATGGCCATGATCGGCATGAGCATCGGCCTGTCGTTCGCTGTGGCGATGGTCGTTGGCCCACTTCTCACCAGCGCCTTCGGCCTGTCAGGATTGTTCCTCGCCACGGCAGGACTTGCCCTGGTGGGAATTTTGCTGATCGCCTTCATCGTGCCCAACACCCACAGCACCTTGCAGCACCGCGAATCGGGTGTGGCGCGCCAGGCACTCGGTCCAACCCTGCGCCATCCGGACCTTCTGCGCCTGGACGCCGGCATCTTCATCCTCCACGCGATCCTCATGGCGAGCTTCGTTGCGCTGCCTCTGGCCTTCGTCGAGCGCGGTGGCTTGCCCAAGGAAGAGCACTGGTGGGTGTACCTGACTGCGCTGTTCATCTCATTTTTTGCAATGGTCCCTTTCATCATCTACGGCGAAAAAAAGCGCAAGATGAAACGCGTATTGGCCGGAGCGGTCAGTGTGTTGCTGCTGGTGGAGGTGTTCTTCTGGCAGTGGGCTGACAACTTGCGCGGACTGGTGATTGGCACCGTGGTATTCTTTACTGCATTCAACCTGCTGGAGGCATCGCTGCCGTCGCTGGTTAGCAAGGTGTCGCCTGCTGGCGGCAAGGGGACGGCGATGGGGGTGTATTCCACCAGCCAGTTCCTTGGTGCTGCGCTGGGTGGAATCCTTGGCGGCTGGCTGTTCCAGCACGGTGGGCTGAACACGGTGTTCCTCGGTTGCGCGGTGCTGTGTGCCGTATGGCTGGTGGTTGCGTTACGCATGAACGAGCCGCCGTATGTGACCAGCCTGCGCATGCCGCTGACGCCTGAGGCAGTCCGGGAAGCCGGCCTGACCGAGCGCCTGATGGCCGTGCCGGGTGTGACCGACGCCGTTGTGGTGGCAGAAGAAGCTGCCATCTATATCAAACTGGATACGAAAATTTTGGACCGTGCGACCCTCGAGCGTCTGGTGAACCCAGCCTCGTCGGCGTGCGAAGCCTAGGAGAACGTTATGGCCCGTGGGGTTAACAAAGTCATTCTGGTCGGCACCTGTGGCCAGGATCCCGAAGTCCGCTACCTGCCCAACGGTAACGCCGTGACCAACCTGAGCCTGGCTACCAGCGAGCAGTGGACCGACAAGCAGTCGGGCCAGAAGGTCGAGCGCACCGAGTGGCACCGTGTGTCGATGTTCGGCAAGGTTGCCGAAATCGCTGGCGAATACCTGCGCAAGGGTTCGCAGGTGTACATTGAGGGCAAGCTGCAGACCCGCGAGTGGGAAAAAGACGGCATCAAGCGTTACACCACCGAAATCATCGTCGACATGCAGGGCACCATGCAGTTGCTCGGCGGCCGTCCGCAGAACCAGCAAGGTGGCGGCGACCAGTACAACCAAGGTGGTGGTAACAACTACAACCAGGGTGGCCAGCAGCAACAGTACAACCAGGCGCCACCACGTCAGCAGGCCCCACGCCCGCAACAGGCCCAGCAGCGCCCTGCGCCGCAACAGCCTGCGCCGCAGCCGGCTGCTGACTTTGACAGCTTTGATGACGATATTCCGTTCTGAGCAACCTCAGGTCGGTAAGACGTCCAGCTTTATCGAAAAACCCAGGGCATTTGCCCTGGGTTTTTTTGTGTCTCGCGGATTGCCGGGGGATCGGGAAATGCATCCTCGAACGCTTTGTTTCGACGATTGCCGTGACCGCTTGCCTCAAGGCCTGCGTTCGAAGTTCTTCGCCGCTGCCGCCGCCAGGTCCGGTGGCAGGAAGTCCTTGTCCGGATTGTAGTCCGCCTTCAGGTACCGCTTGAGGTCCACCAAGTCCTGTGGGCTCAAAGTACCAGCCGCCTGCTTCAGGCTGAGGTTGTCGAGAATGTAGTCGTACCGGCTGTTGTTGTAGTCGCGAACCGAGGTGTACAGCTGGCGCTGGGCATCGAGCACGTCGACGATATTGCGGGTACCGACCTGGTAACCGATCTCGGTGGCTTCCAGCGCGCTCTGGTTGGAAATGATCGACTGCTTGCGCGCTTGCACCTGCTCCACATCGGTATTCACGGCACGGTGCAGGTTGCGTGTGTTCTCCACCACCTGGCGGCGCAGGCTCTCGCGTTGTTGTTCGCTCTGGCTCAGGCGCTGGTATGCCTCGCGTACTTGCGAGCTGGTCAGGCCGCCGCTGTAGATTGGGATGTTCAGCTGCAGGCCGATGCTGGTCTGCTCCACGTCACCGCTGTAGCGCACGCCCAGTTGCGAAGGGTTGGAGAAGCCCAGGCTGTCATTGTCGCCTTTCTGGTATTTGGCTACCGCATCAAGGGTCGGGGCGTGGCCGGCCTTGCGCTGGCGTAGGGTTTCTTCGGCGGCATCGACTGCGTAGTTGGTTGCCAGCAGGTTGAGGTTCTGCCGCCCCGCAGTCTCGACCCAGGCCTTGGCGTCGTTGGGGGTGGGCACCTGTATCGGCAAGGTGTGAACAACGCCCTGGATCGAGGTGTATTCGCGGTTGGTGAGGGTCACCAATGCCTCGAAAGCATCCTGCACCTGGCGTTCGGCAATGATCCGGTTGGCCCGGGCGGTGTCGTAGCTGGCCTGGGACTGCAGCACGTCGGTCTTGTCGGACAGGCCGACATCGAAACGTTCGTTGGACTGGTCGAGCTGGCGCTTGAAGGCCGATTCTTCGGCTTTCGTGGCTGCCAGGTTGTCCTGGGCCCGCAGCACGGCAAAGTAGCTTTGCGCGGTCTGCAGGATCAGGTTCTGCTCAGTGGCAGACAACTCCAGCGCTGCCTGCTCGTTGACGGCCTCGGCGGCCTGCAACTGGAACCAGCGATCGGCGCGGAAGACAGGTTGCGCCAGTGTGGCGCTCCAGGAATTGCCGCTGCGGTTCGAGGTGATCGAGGGTTCGTCGAGTTTGGTGCGGGTGTTCATCATTTCGGCACCTGCCGACAGGTTGGGCAGCAGGCCGGCGCGGGCCTGGGGCACCACTTCGCGGCGCGCGCCATAATCGGCGCGAGCGGCGGCAAGATCGGCGTTGTTGTCGACCGCTTCCTGGTAGACACTGACCAAATCAGTCTTCACCGTCATGGGCACATCCGCTGCCCAGGCCACTCCGTTGGACGCACAAGACACGGCAATCGCCAGTGAGAGTTTGCGCAGCATAGAGGCAATCCTTGTACGAAATTTAATTACTGAACTGTTGAGTATCGAGCGATGGGGCAGTGTAGTGCCATGCGCAGTTGGCAACAATCGTTGGCGGTGCCTTTCATCATCCCCCCGTTTTACACGCTTGGCTTTGCCGGCCACTCCAGTCTAGACTGCGCACGTTCTTGTCGGGGTGCCTTGAAGCAAAGGCTGAGATCGCATAGGTGCGGATCCCGTTGAACCTGATCAGGTTAGCGCCTGCGTAGGGAACAAGATTGCTCGCCTTCCCGGGGAGCCTCTTGTGCCAGGTCCGGGAATGTCGCAGCTGCAAGCAGCTCAAGGCACTCCATGTATCCGGCACTGCATACCCGCCAAGGGGTGCGTCCGCGTCTTTCAGGTTCTCCCCGACATTCCACCGCTAGGAAGCTGTCTGGAGCCTGTGATGAGCAAACAAGAAAAAACGATCAACCTCAGCGAATCGGCGCAAGTCGATCAGCAGTCCGTGCAACCCTTCCCGCGTTCGCGCAAGGTCTATGTCCAGGGCTCGCGCCCGGACATCCGCGTGCCGATGCGCGAAATCAGTCTGCACGATACCCCCACCGACTTCGGCGGCGAAGCCAACGCGCCGGTACTGGTCTACGACACTTCCGGCCCCTATACCGATCCCGACGTCATCATCGATGTACGCAAAGGCCTGGCCGATGTGCGTTCGGCCTGGATTGACGCCCGTGGCGATACCGAGCGCCTGGGTGGGCTGAGCTCGAATTTCGGCCAGCAACGCCTGAACGACGCCGAACTGGCCAAGCTGCGCTTCAACCATGTGCGCAACCCGCGCCGCGCCAAGGCTGGCGCCAACGTCTCGCAGATGCACTACGCGCGCCAGGGCATCATCACCGCCGAGATGGAGTACGTCGCCATCCGCGAGAACATGAAGCTGCAGGAGGCACGCGCTGCTGGGCTGCTCACGCAGCAGCACGCCGGCCACAGCTTCGGCGCCAACATCCCCAAAGAGATCACTGCCGAGTTCGTGCGCGAGGAGATCGCCCGCGGCCGCGCGATCATCCCGGCCAATATCAACCACACGGAGCTGGAGCCGATGATCATCGGCCGCAACTTCCTGGTGAAGATCAACGGCAACATCGGCAACAGCGCCTTGGGCTCCTCGATCGAAGAAGAAGTGGCCAAGCTGACCTGGGGTATTCGCTGGGGCTCGGACACGGTCATGGACCTGTCGACCGGCAAACACATCCACGAAACCCGCGAGTGGATCATCCGCAACTCGCCGGTACCCATCGGTACCGTACCGATCTACCAGGCCCTGGAAAAGGTCGGCGGAGTTGCCGAAGACCTGACCTGGGAGCTGTTCCGCGACACGCTGATCGAGCAGGCAGAGCAGGGCGTTGACTACTTCACGATCCATGCTGGCGTGCTGCTGCGCTACGTGCCACTGACCGCCAAGCGAGTCACCGGTATCGTCAGCCGCGGCGGGTCGATCATGGCCAAGTGGTGCCTGGCGCATCACCAGGAGAACTTCCTGTACACGCATTTCGATGAGATCTGCGAAATCATGAAGGCTTACGACGTGAGCTTCTCGCTCGGTGACGGACTACGCCCAGGCTCGATTGCCGATGCCAACGACGCGGCGCAGTTCGGTGAGCTGGAAACCCTTGGCGAGCTGACCAAGATCGCCTGGAAGCACGACGTGCAGTGCATGATCGAAGGCCCTGGCCATGTGCCGATGCAGCTGATCAAGGAAAACATGGACAAGCAGCTGGAGTGCTGCGACGAGGCGCCGTTCTACACCCTCGGCCCTCTGACCACTGACATTGCGCCAGGTTACGACCACATCACCTCGGGCATCGGCGCGGCCATGATCGGCTGGTTCGGCTGCGCCATGCTGTGCTACGTCACGCCCAAGGAGCACCTGGGCCTGCCGAACAAGGATGACGTCAAGACCGGCATCATCACTTACAAGATCGCCGCGCATGCTGCCGACCTTGCCAAGGGGCACCCAGGCGCACAGATCCGTGACAATGCCCTGTCCAAGGCGCGTTTCGAGTTCCGCTGGGAGGACCAGTTCAACCTGGGCCTGGACCCTGACACCGCGCGTGCCTTCCACGACGAAACCCTGCCGAAGGAGTCGGCCAAGGTCGCGCACTTCTGCTCGATGTGCGGGCCGAAGTTCTGCTCGATGAAAATCACCCAGGAGGTCCGGGAGTACGCCGCCAACCTGCGCATCGATGCCGTGGATGTGTCGGTTGAGGAGGGTATGCGCGAGCAGGCCGAACGGTTCCGCCAGGAAGGCAGCCAGCTGTACCACAAGGTGTAAGCCGCTGTGATCGTTTGCAGGAGCGCCCCGGCAACGCCGCTCCTGCAACGACTGCGTCGATTGGATTTCTTAGTCGAGTGACAACAATGACAACTACCAGCCATTTTTCCCCCGACCACCCCGTCCCCGCCAGCCAACGCCCGTTCGGTGGCCGGGACCTGTTCTCGCTCTGGTTTTCCCTCGGCATCGGCCTGATGGTGCTGCAGGTCGGCGCGATGCTCGCCCCCGGCCTGGGCCTGGCCGGCGCGGTGCTGGCCATCATCTTGGGTACCGGCGTGGGCGTGCTGCTGCTTGGGGCGGCAGGCGTGATTGGCAGCGACACGGGCCTGTGCGCCATGGCCACCCTGCGCCTGAGCCTGGGCAGCCACGGCGCGCGCTTGCCGGCGTTGCTCAACCTGCTGCAACTGATCGGTTGGGGGGCGTTCGAGATCATTGTCATGCGTGATGCCGCCAGCCTGCTGGGCGCGCGCACCTTCGGTGAAGGCAGCCTGTGGAACAGCCCAATGTTCTGGACCCTCTGCTTCGGTGGCCTGGCCACGCTGCTCGCGGTCAGCGGGCCGCTGGCATTCGTGCGCAAGGTGCTGCGTAAATGGGGGATCTGGCTGTTGTTGGGCGCTTGCCTGTGGCTGACCTGGAACCTCTTCGCCAAGGCTGACCTGAGCGAGCTGTGGCAGCGCAGCGGAGATGGGTCGATGTCGCTGGCCACGGGCTTCGACATCGTCATCGCCATGCCGCTTTCCTGGTTGCCGTTGATTGCCGACTACTCGCGCTTCGCCCGCAGCGCCAGGCGCGTGTTCGGCGGGACCGTGCTCGGTTACTTCATCGGCAATACCTGGCTGATGAGCCTGGGCGTGGCCTACACCCTTGCCTTTGCGCCGAGCGGTGAGGTCAATGCGCTGCTGCTGGCCCTGGCCGGTGCCGGGCTGGGTATTCCGTTGCTGCTGATTTTGCTGGACGAGTCGGAGAAGGCCTTTGCCGATATCCACTCGGCGGCGGTATCGACTGGCCTGCTGGTACGCCTGAAGGTCGAGCACCTGGCGTTGGCCATCGGTGTGCTATGTACGCTGATTGCTCTGCTGGCGCCGCTGGCCCAGTACGAGAACTTCCTGCTGCTGATTGGCTCGGTGTTCGCGCCGCTGTTCGGTGTGGTGCTGATGGACCACTTCGTGATCCGCCGCCGCCGCCTGCCAGCACAAATCGATGGTTTGCACTGGCAGGCGCTGCTGGCTTGGGCGGTGGGCGTGGTGGCCTATCACAGTATCGCTGCGCAAGCGCCAGAGGTCGGCGCTACCCTGCCGGCATTACTGCTGGCGGGTGGGCTGCATGCGCTACTGAGCCTCAGCCGCGGCCGGGGAACAGTTCGGGCTTGAGCACGCCATTCAGGCGAGGGTAGGGAAGCTTCAGTTCCACGTGGCCCATGGAGTAGGGCGCGATGGTATAGACCTCGTATTTGACAACCACTGCGCCGTACGTCAGAGCGATGTGCGGCGACTTCTTGAACGGCCAGGTTTTGACGAACTCGGCATCCTTGTCCATCCCCACGCTGATCAGCCAGGCGCGGTGCGATTCTTCTACCGTTTTCCAGAAGGTGTCTTCCTGGCCCGGGACCAGCATGTCCTGCAGGGTCAGTACCTTGTCCAGCTTGCGCGAATAGTTGATGAAGCCCCGGCCTGGCATGCCATGAGCGCCGCCGCTATCGAGGTAGCTGGACAGCTCGATGATCACCAGCCCGTCATGCTGTTCACGTACCTTGGCCTGCAGGTAGCTGCTGTTGCGTTTGTCGGCAGTTGCCAAGTATTGCTGCTCATACGCCTGCAAAGTGCTTGGTGCGGTGCCATGCTGGTTGTCTTCGGTCAGTTGCAGCAGGCGCTTTTCGACGATTGCGTCGAGCTTGGGCAGGTCCGGGAAGTGAATGGTGTCAATATTCACCAGTGGGCAGTCACTCTCGCTGCAACCTGGCTTTACGTGCTCCCAGGCGTCGCGCTTCACCTCCAGCGGGGCACGGTAATTCGGCGCGAACAGGCTCTGGCAGGCACCGAGGGCCAAGGCCAGCACCGCCACGGCAGTCAGTTTGACAAGTGTCATGATGATCCTTGCAATACAGGGAAAAGTCGGCCTTTGACCGCCTGCGCGGCCTTCAGTTCGCCACTAAGCTAACAGAGAGAACAGCCCCTGTCCCGACTGCGCGAATGGTTAACGGAAAGGGGTGAAACAGGCAGGCGTGCAGAGTAGGATGGCGCGAAGCGGTATTTGAGGTAATGAGGATTTCCATGTCAGACGCGTTGAATTCAGTGCCCAAGGGCTTCGACATCATCGAACGGGCCAATTGCTTCCAGGGCTTCTACAGGCTCGACAAGCTTCGCCTGCGCCATGAGCTGTTCGCCGGGGGCATGGGCCGTGAGATCAGCCGCGAACTGTTCGTGCGCCATGATGCCGTTTGCGTGCTGCCTTACGATCCGCTGCGTGATGAAGTGGTATTGATCGAGCAGTTTCGCGTCGGTGCGCTGGATAAAGTCGACAATCCGTGGCTGATCGAGATGGTCGCCGGCCTGATCGACAAGGACGAACAGCCTGAAGAGGTCGCTCATCGTGAAGCCGAGGAGGAAGCCGGCCTGACCTTCAGCGCCCTATGGCCGATGACGCGGTATTTCCCGTCGCCGGGCGGCAGTGATGAATACGTGCACCTGTTCCTTGGCCGCTGCAGCAGCGAAGGCGCCGGGGGGCTGCACGGCCTGGAAGAAGAGGGCGAGGATATCCGTGTGCGGGTCTGGTCGTTCGAAGATGCCTTGCAGGCTGTGCGCGATGGGCGTATCTGCAATGCGGCGACGATCATCGGCCTGCAATGGCTGGCGCTCAACAGAGATGAAGTACGAGGTATGTGGAAGTGAACCTGCTGCGTGAGCGTTATCGGGTCGATCTGGCCGGGCTGCAGGCAGCCTGTGAGGCCAACTACGCCCGGCTCATGCGCTTGCTGCCCGACATGCGTACCACTCAGAGTTCGCGCCGCATCGGCATGACCCAGGGCGACCAGATGCTCGGCGTGCTGGTCCTCGATGTAGTGCTGGCCTGCCCGTATACCACTACCCTGCGGGTGCGCCAGGAGCACAGCCTGCCTTGGCTGCCGGTGCCCCACCTTGAGGTGCAGGTGTACCACGATGCGCGTATGGCCGAAGTGGTCAGCGCCGAACACACCAGGCGCCTGCGCAGCATCTACCCGTATCCCAACCAGTCCATGCACCAGCCGGATGAAAAGGCCCAGCTCAATCTGTTTCTCGGCGAATGGCTGAGCCACTGCCTGGCGTGTGGTCACGAGCTGGCAAGTGTGCGCTGAAATGTGACTCAGGTCGGTTTCGGCTGTTTTCTCGTAACCGATCCCCCGCCATAATTCGTGCTGAATTCCCCCGAGGAGACGGCCGGTGCCGCACCCAGACCCCTCTCAGGCACCCGTATGCGTGGTGCAATTGACTGACGCTCACCTGTTCGCTGACCCTGCGGGCACGCTGCTGGGGCTGCGCACGCGCGACAGCCTGCGTCATGTGATCGCTCAAGTGCGTCGTGAACAGCCGCGTATCGATCTGCTGTTGTGCACGGGTGACCTTTCGCAGGATGGCAGTGTTGCCTCGTATCAGGCGTTTCGTGATCTTACGGGCGAGATCGGCGTGCCGGCGCGCTGGTTGCCGGGTAATCATGATGAAGCCAGGGTCATGGCCGAGGTGGCGCCGGAGCTGGTGCAGGCAGTGACCGATATCGGCGCCTGGCGTGTCATCATGCTCAATTCTGCGGTGCAGGGCGCGACCCATGGGCTGCTTGAGCCGGCACAGCTGGCGCTGCTCGATGATGCGCTCGTGTCGGCCGGTGGGCGCCATTGCCTGGTCTGCTGCCATCATCAACCGGTGGATATCGGCTGCGCCTGGATCGCACCGATCGGGTTACGCAATGCGGATCAATTGCTGCGCCGGCTCGAGGGTTATCCACAGGTGAGGGCGCTGCTTTGGGGGCATATCCATCAGGAGTGGGATGAGCTGCGTGGCGGGCTGCGCCTGCTGGCCACGCCATCGACCTGCATACAGTTCGCCGCGGGTAGCGAAGACTTCAAGGTGAGTGAGGAGCAGCCAGGTTACCGCTGGTTGCGCCTGCATGCCGACGGGCAGCTGGAGACCGGGGTGCAGCGGGCCACGGACTTCGAGGTGAAGCTCGATTTCGATAGCCCGGGCTATTGAAACCAGGCCAGCAGCATCGCAAAAATTGTTGCGAAAAACCCGCCGCTGCGCCAAAACACGGCGAACACGCTACACTGCGCATCCCTGCGCCTCCACCATGGGGCGCGAAGCCAAAGATTCCGGGGGCAGCATGTCGGGTTCCATCCTCTATATCCATGGCTTGAACAGCTCACCGCTCTCCACCAAGGCGCGTCAGCTCGACGCTGTGATGCAGCAGCTAGGCCTGTCCGGCCAGCTGCGCGTACCCGCCTTGCACCATCACCCGCGCCAGGCCATCGCACAGCTCGAAGCGGCCATCGGCGAACTGGGCGCGCCCCTGCTGGTCGGCAGTTCGCTCGGCGGCTACTATGCCACCCATCTGGCCGAGCGCCTGGGCCTTAAAGCCCTGCTGATCAACCCTGCGGTCACCCCGCACAAGCTGTTCGACGGCTACCTGGGCACCCAGCGCAACCACTACAGCGGCGAAACCTGGGAGCTGACCCACGATCATGTCCAGGCCCTGGCTGAACTGGAAGTGCCGGCCCCCGCGGATGCCAGCCGCTATCAAGTGTGGTTGCAGACCGCCGATGAAACCCTGGACTATCGCCACGCCCAGCATTATTACCGGGCGTGCGCGTTGCGTATCCAGGCCGGTGGTGACCACGGCTACCAGGGCTTTGCCGAGCAGATACCAGCCCTGCTGGCCTTCGCCGGAATTGCCCGGGGGCAGTATGCGGCGCTCGATTTTTCTGTATTTTGATTTTTTCGCATTCACCAGACTGACGACGAGAACCCATGGCCAACCCCAGCGCTAGCGCCTATAACGCAGACGCCATCGAAGTCCTCTCGGGCCTTGACCCGGTCCGTAAACGGCCGGGCATGTACACCGATACCAGCCGGCCCAACCACCTGGCCCAGGAAGTCATCGACAACAGTGTCGACGAAGCCCTGGCTGGCCACGCCCGTTCGGTGCAGGTCATCCTTCATGCCGACCACTCGCTGGAAGTCAGCGATGACGGCCGCGGCATGCCGGTGGATATCCACCCCGAAGAGGGCGTATCGGGGGTCGAGTTGATCCTCACCAAGCTGCATGCCGGCGGCAAGTTCTCCAACAAGAACTACCAATTCTCCGGGGGCCTGCACGGCGTCGGCATCTCGGTGGTCAATGCCTTGTCGACCCAGGTGCGCGTGCGCGTCAAGCGGGACGGCAACGAATACCAGATGACCTTTGCCGATGGCTTCAAAGCCAGCGAGCTGGAAGTGGTCGGTACTGTCGGCAAGCGCAATACCGGCACCAGTGTGTACTTCAGCCCCGACCCGAAGTACTTCGATTCACCCAAGTTTTCCATCAGCCGCCTCAAGCACGTGCTCAAGGCCAAGGCCGTACTGTGCCCAGGCCTGTTGGTAAGCTTCGAGGACAAGGCCAGCGGCGAGAAGGTCGAATGGCATTACGAGGATGGCCTGCGTTCCTACCTGGTCGACTCGGTCAGTGAGTTCCAGCGCCTGCCGGACGAGCCCTTTTGCGGCAGCCTGGCCGGCAACAAGGAAGCCGTGGACTGGGCCTTGCTGTGGCTGCCCGAAGGCGGTGACAGTGTTCAGGAAAGCTACGTCAACCTGATCCCCACCGCCCAGGGCGGTACCCACGTGAACGGCCTGCGTCAGGGCCTGCTCGATGCCATGCGCGAGTTCTGCGAGTTCCGCAACCTGTTGCCGCGCGGGGTCAAGCTGGCGCCAGAAGACGTTTGGGAACGCATCACGTTCGTGCTCTCGATGAAGATGCAAGAGCCACAGTTCTCTGGGCAGACCAAAGAGCGTCTGTCGTCGCGCGAGGCTGCAGCATTCGTCTCAGGCGTGGTCAAGGACGCCTTCAGCCTGTGGCTCAATGCACACCCCGAACTGGGCATGCAGCTGGCGGAACTGGCCATCAGCAACGCCGGCCGCCGCCTCAAGGCCAGCAAGAAAGTCGAACGCAAGCGCGTCACTCAGGGCCCTGCGCTGCCGGGCAAGCTGGCCGATTGCGCAGGCCAGGACCCAATGCGGGCCGAGCTGTTCCTGGTCGAGGGTGATTCGGCCGGTGGCTCTGCCAAACAGGCGCGTGACAAGGAGTTCCAGGCGATCCTGCCGCTGCGCGGCAAGATCCTCAACACCTGGGAAGTGGACGGTGGTGAGGTGCTGGCCAGCCAGGAAGTGCACAACATTGCCGTGGCCATCGGTGTCGACCCGGGCGCTGCCGACCTGTCGCAGCTGCGCTATGGCAAGATCTGCATCCTTGCCGACGCCGACTCCGACGGCCTGCACATCGCTACCCTGCTGTGCGCGCTGTTCGTTCAGCACTTCCGTCCGTTGGTCGAAGCAGGCCACGTCTACGTTGCCATGCCGCCGCTGTACCGTATCGACCTGGGCAAGGAAATCTACTACGCCCTCGATGAGGCTGAGCGCGACGGCATTCTCGACCGTCTGGTGGCCGAGAAAAAGCGTGGCAAGCCACAGGTCACCCGATTCAAAGGGCTGGGCGAAATGAACCCACCGCAGTTGCGCGAAACAACCATGGACCCTAACACCCGGCGCCTGGTCCAGCTGACCCTGGATGACCTGCAGGGCACGACCGAAATCATGGATATGCTGTTGGCCAAGAAACGTGCGGGCGATCGCAAGAACTGGCTGGAGACCAAAGGCAATCTGGCCGAGGTTCTGGTTTGATTCGTTCGTTTGTCGCGGTTTTCCTTACGCTGGTCGCGCTGCAAAGCCTGGCTGGCGACTGGCCGGAGCTGAAGCTGACATCCGAGCATCCGATCGACGGCATGCGCGGCGGCAATCTCTCCGGGCTGGCTTTTTGTCGGGGTGCGTTGTGGGGCGTTTCGGATCGCGATGATGACCGTATCTACCGCTTCGACCCGCACAATCAGGTCTGGCGCGCCCAGCCTTTGACGTTCTCCCCACCCCCGGTGCCGGACAGCGGTTTGCCTTGGGGGCTGAAGTCGCGCAACTGGGCGGTGTCGTACATTCGTGGCGGGCAGTTTGATTACGAAGGCATCACTTGCGATCAGGCTGGTAACATCTACCTGGTCAGCGAAGCGCATGTGGCCGTGCTGCAATTGCCGGTCGTAGGCGCACCTGCCTGGCTCAGGGTTGACCCAGCGATGATTCGCCAGGCCCGGGCCAGTGGCATGCTGCTGAACTTCAATGCCCTGTTCGAAGGCCTGGCGATCAACCCGGCCGGTGATCGCCTGTGGCTTGCGGCCGAGCGTGAGCGCCGGGGCTTGGTCAAGATAGAACGGCAGCAGTCGGTATGGACGTGCGGACGCAGTTGCGTACTGCTCAGTGAAGCCGGGGTCGAGATGCAACCGCCACAAATGCCTGAGGCCCGTGCGCTTTCGCGTGATTTTGCGGACCTGGCCTGGTTCGAGGGCAAGTTGTTCACCCTCGAACGTAATGCATACCGCGTGTGCCGGCGCCATGCCGACAACGGCGAGGTCGAGCGCTGCTGGTCATTCGCCGCCGATGCTCTGGTGCCCGAGCGCCGCTACGATCAGCCGTTCGGCCTGGCCGAAGCGTTGGTGATCGATGCCAAGGGCGCCTGGATCGGTCTGGACAACAACAACGCTGATCGCGCCGATGGTGAAAACCGCCCGGTCGTCTGGCGCTTCGCCGCCCCGCAGGGCGGGTGGAGCGCCACACCATGAGCCAGCCACCGGGCAAGCGTGCGGGCAGGGTACTGATGATCGTCGCCTGGGCGGCGGCGATGTTCCTCGCTACGCGGTTTTTCGGTGAGTGGGAGGCGCGCGAGCGTAACCCCAATACCCAGGTGCAGTCCGAGCACGGCGAAGGCTTCATCGAGGTGCGCCTGCTGGGCAATGGCCAGGGCCATTTCGTGGCAGATGGCGCGATCAACGGCAAAGCTGTGCATTTCATGCTCGATACCGGCGCCACCGACGTGGCGATCCCCGAGGCGCTGGCCCGTGACCTGAGCCTGCAACGTGGCAGCCCGGTCATCCTCAGCACCGCCAACGGTCGCACCGAAGGTTACCGCACGCGACTGGACAGCCTGCAGCTTGGGGATATCCGCCTGCAGGGCGTGCGCGCCCTGGTGGTGCCGGGGCTGGATGGGCAGACGGTGCTGCTCGGCATGAGCGCTCTGAAACAACTTGAATTTACCCAGCGCGGCGGCACCATGCTGCTGCGCCAGAACCTGAAATGACGAGGCCCGCATGAGCGACTCACTGGAACTCAGCCTCGACGGCGTCGAACGCCGTTCGCTGGCTGACTTCACCGAACAGGCCTACCTCAACTATTCCATGTACGTGATCATGGACCGGGCCTTGCCGCACATCGGCGACGGCCTCAAGCCTGTGCAACGACGCATCGTCTATGCCATGAGCGAGTTGGGGCTCGATGCCGATGCCAAGCACAAGAAGTCGGCGCGTACCGTCGGCGACGTGCTCGGTAAATTCCACCCCCACGGCGATTCGGCCTGCTACGAAGCCATGGTGCTGATGGCGCAGCCGTTCAGCTACCGCTACACGCTGGTCGATGGCCAGGGTAACTGGGGGGCGCCGGACGATCCGAAGTCGTTCGCGGCGATGCGTTACACCGAAGCGCGCCTGTCGCGCTATTCCGAGGTGCTGCTCAGCGAACTGGGCCAGGGCACCGTGGACTGGGTGCCCAACTTCGACGGTACCCTGCAGGAACCTGCGGTACTGCCGGCACGGTTACCGAACATCCTGCTCAACGGCACCACCGGCATTGCCGTTGGCATGGCCACCGACGTGCCGCCACACAACCTGCGCGAAGTGGCCAGTGCCTGTGTGCGCCTGCTCGACGAGCCCAAGGCCACCCTCGAGCAGCTGTGTGAACACATCCAGGGGCCGGACTACCCGACCGAAGCTGAAATCATCACGCCGCGTGCCGAGATCCTCAAGATCTACGAAAGCGGCCGCGGTTCGATCCGCATGCGCGCCGTATACCGGGTCGAGGACGGCGACATTGTCGTCACTGCGTTGCCGCACCAGGTCTCCGGGGCCAAGGTGCTGGAGCAGATCGCCGCGCAGATGCAGGCGAAGAAGCTGCCCATGGTCGCTGACCTGCGTGACGAATCGGACCATGAAAACCCCTGTCGTATCGTGATCATCCCACGCTCCAACCGCGTGGATGCCGACGAACTGATGCAGCACCTGTTCGCCACTACCGAGCTGGAAAGCAGCTATCGGGTCAACGTCAACATCATCGGCCTGGACGGGCGGCCACAGCTCAAGAACCTGCGTGCCTTGCTTCTGGAGTGGCTGCAGTACCGTATCGGTACCGTTCGTCGTCGCCTGCAGCACCGCCTGGAGAAGGTCGAGCGGCGCCTGCACCTGTTGGAAGGCTTGCTCACTGCATTCCTCAATCTCGATGAAGTCATCCACATCATCCGTACCGAGGAGCATCCCAAGCAGGCACTGATCGCTCGTTTCGACCTCACCGAAATCCAGGCCGACTACATCCTTGAGACCCGCCTGCGCCAGCTGGCGCGTCTGGAGGAGATGAAAATCCGCGGTGAGCAGGACGAATTGCTCAAGGAGCAGGCCAAGCTGCTGGCCTTGCTCGGCAGCGATGCCAAGCTACGCAAGCTGGTACGCAGCGAACTGATCAAGGATGCGGAGACTTACGGCGACGACCGCCGGTCGCCGATCGTCGCGCGCGCCGAAGCCAAGGCACTGTCGGAAAACGAGCTGATGCCGACGGAGCCTGTCACCGTCGTGCTGTCGGAAAAAGGCTGGGTGCGTTGCGCCAAAGGCCACGACATCGATGCAACCGGCCTGTCGTACAAAGCGGGCGATGGCTTCAAGGCTGCAGCAGCGGGGCGTTCCAACCAGTTTGCCGTGCTCATCGATTCCACCGGGCGCAGCTACTCGGTGGCTGCGCATACCTTGCCATCGGCGCGTGGCCAGGGTGAGCCGCTGACCGGTCGCCTGACGCCGCCGCCGGGGGCTACCTTCGAATGCGTGCTGCTGCCGGAGGATGATGCGCTGTACGTGGTGGCATCGGATGCCGGTTACGGCTTTGTGGTCAAAGGTGAGGATTTGCAGGCCAAGAACAAGGCCGGCAAAGGGTTGCTCAGCCTGCCTAACGGGGCCAAGGTCATCGGCCCGCGCCCTGTGGCAAACCGTGAACAGGACTGGTTGGCGGCCGTGACCACCGAAGGTCGCTTGCTGGTATTCAAGGTCGCCGACCTGCCGCAACTGGGCAAAGGCAAGGGCAACAAGATTATCGGTGTGCCCGGTGATCGGGTCGCCAGCCGTGAAGAATATGTTACAGATCTGGCGGTGATCCCCGAGGGCGCCACCCTTGTATTGCAAGCTGGCAAGCGTACCCTGTCTTTGAAACCGGACGACCTCGAGCATTACAAGGGCGAGCGCGGGCGGCGGGGTAGCAAGCTGCCACGCGGGTTCCAGCGCGTTGACGGTTTGCAGGTGGAAAGTCCGGCATAAATCAGCAGAAATGTCTGGCGCGGCAATTTCAGCGCCGTTCCAGGCAGAAATGCTGGAGTCGGGCCGACATTTCGCGGATGATAGTGCACCTGTGGTGCCGGCGTGGCCGTGTGCCCGATTGAATCTATATCAGTATCAATGCGGTTAGCCTGGTGGCGACCGCCTGGATGGGATGAATGAAATTTCTGCGCCTTCCATTTGCGCTGTTGATGACGGGCCTGCTGGGGCTGAGCGGATGCAGCATGCATCAGCCGGTTGCCCTGTATCAGCTCGACAGCGGTGACCCTGGCCAGCCTTCGCAGAGTGCGGGCATGGCCGTGGTGCTCGGGCCGGTGTCGGTCGCTGATTACCTGCAGCGTGAAACCTTTTTGCAGCGCCAGCCGGATGGCAGCCTGAGTTCGGCGACGGACGGTCGTTGGGCCGGTAGCCTGTCGGCAGACATCGACCAACTGTTGGTGCGTCAGCTGGCCTGGCGCCTGGACAGCCAGCGGGTGGTCCTGGCACCGGCCAGCAGTGGCTTCTCGCCTGACGTACAGGTATTGCTGTCGATCACTCGTCTGGACTCGGGCAAGAACCAGCCGGCTATCCTCGACGCCCAATGGCGTTTGTTGGACCGCCGCGGGAATGTGCGTGACAACCGGATCGTTCACCTCGAGCAGCCGCACGAAGGCAGCGAGTCTTCGCAGGTACAGGCCCAGGGGCAGTTGTTGCAGAAGCTGGCAGAACAGTTGAGCGCTGCGGTCAAACCTTTGGCCAACCAGCCGGCGATCGCTGAAGAGTCGCGCAAAAAACCTGCAGCGCCGGTTCAGGTCAAGAAAGCACCGGAGAAGTCAAAGATCCCTATGGCTTCGCCTATTCGGACCGATATGGAAGTCTATCGGTTCTGATGCTTACCCCGGATACACAAAAGCCCGCACATGTGCGGGCTTTTTCATGGGTGTGAGATCAGGACACTCGGTATCACGCCCTGCGTTCGTGCATCCGCGCCAACTGCCGCTCCAGCATCGAGGGGTAGGGCTCCATCAAGCGTTCGACACAGCAGGCCCCTTCAGGGCTGGCAATTGGCCGAATGCGCGCACGCTGGCGAATCAGCGAGTCGTCACTGATCTGCCGCTCCACCAGCAGTAGGTTGCGGCTGTGTTGGGAGAGCGCCAGGGCGTCCTGGGCTTTTTCGGTCATCAGCAGATCTACCTGTTCCAGCCCCTGCAAATCATCGCCCAGGGCCAGGCCCAGTTGCAGTTGCAGGGTGATGCCGCTGTCGGCGACCTCGATCTGCAGGGCGTGGCCGAGTGCGCGCAGCAGCTCGCCGCAGCAGATTGCATTGGTCAGGTAATCCTCGCCGCAGTCGCGGCTGTGGAACAGCACCAACGTGCTGCCGTCGTTGAGCGTGTGGGTTTCGCCATCGTACAGCGACGCGGCCTGCTCCAGGCAGTCGCGGTAGCGCTCCAGCAACTCGGTCAGGCGGGTGCGCGGCAGCCGGCGCAGTTGCTCCTGCGATCCTAGCTGAACGGCCAGCACAGCAGTGCTCTGCGGCTCGTCGGACTCGACTGCTGCGGCCTTCGGCGCGCTTTCTTCGTGGTCCAGCAGGCCGGCAAAGGCTTCATCATCGTCTTCGTCGCCTACCTGAGCAGCAGCCTTGGCCCGTGGCGCAGCTTTGACCGGCGCAGGGGCATCGTGCAGATCGTCGAAGTCGTCTTCATCTTCATATTCCTCCGGTTCAGGCTCTGGAGGGGGCGGCGGGGCCAGGCGCGCATGCAGCTGACGGGCAATATCGCCGATCTCATCCTGACGATCGATCGCCGGGGTGTAGGGGTGCGGGTCACGCAGCCATACACGCAGTTGCAGCAGCGGCAGGGTGATGTGGCGGCCTTGGCGCAGGCTCAGGCTCAGTGCCAGGGCCAGCAGGATCGCGGCCAGGATGCCCATGCTCTGCAAGCTGATCAGCATCGGCTGCTGGAACTGGCTCATGTCCAGGCTGATGCGCAGTTGCCCGGCCGTCACGTCCTGGAAGGTGATCTTGGTCTGGTACAGGCCTTCGGCCTCACCCAGCAGGCTGTTGCGTGGGCGCTGCCCGGCTTCTGCCAGGATGCGGTTGTCCACGCTGTATATCGCTGCGTGGGCCACCAGCGGGTTCTTCACCAGGTTGCCCAACAGCACGTTAAGGCTGAGGATGTCGTTGGACACCAACAGCTCGGTCGCCGATGTGGCTGTCTGGGTGGTCAGGCTCTGGCCAAGGGCGTCCGCCTGCTCGTGCATGGCCTGCTTGAACTGCAGACCCATCACGCAGGCATAGATCACCAGCGCCAGCGCCACCAAGAAAATGTTGGTGCTGGCGATGCGCAGTGCCAGGGGAACGCGACGTTGGCGCAGGGCACGGAAGATCATGAGGAAGAAGTTGTCTGGTTTGACGGGCGTGGGCCGGTTCACAGAGCGCGGCTCTTAATGGCATGAAAGTGCTGCGCAGTATAGCGACCCGAGTTTTGTCGGCAAAGTATCGTTGGCGCCCGATGGTCACGGAAAATCGGTAGAATGCGCATTTTTCATCGAAGTCGGAGCCAGGTTGTGCGCGAAATCGTTCTGATCAACATCACCGGTGAGGACCGCCCGGGTCTCACTGCCGCCATCACCGGCGTCCTTCTCCAGGGCGGTGTGAACATTCTCGACATCGGCCTGGCTGTCATGCATGGCACCCTGTCGTTCGGCATTCTGGTCGATATTCCGGACAACGAAGTGGCCACCAGCCTGTTGCAGAGCGTGCAGTCCAAGGCCCATGAGCTGAACCTGCAGGCCCGCTACACGCCGATTTCCGAGTCTGATTACCAGCACTGGGCCGATGGCCAGGGCGAAGCCCGCTATATCGCTACCGTTCTCAGCCGCAAGATCACCCCGCAGCAACTGCAGGGTGTCAGTGCAGTCATCAGCCAGTACGGCCTGACCATCGAGCGTATCGAGCGGTTGTCTGCGCGTGTTGCGCTGGGCGTGCAGAGTGAGCATGGCAAAGCTGCCCTGGAAATTTCCGTGCGCGGAGAGCCAAGCGATGCCCAGGCCCTGCGTGCCGACTTCTTTGCCTTGTCCGAAGCGTTGAACATCGATATCGCCTTCCAGAAGGACGACCTGTTCCGTCGCAACCGCCGCCTGGCGGTGTTCGACATGGATTCGACCCTGATCGAAGCCGAAGTCATCGATGAACTGGCCAAGGCTGCCGGCGTCGGCGAGCAGGTGGCAGCGATCACCGAGCGGGCAATGCGCGGCGAACTGGACTTTCGTGCCAGCTTCAAGGAGCGCATGGCGCTGCTCAAAGGCCTGGACGTTGGTGTGCTGGACCAGATCGGCGCTTCACTGCGCCTCACCGAAGGTGCCGAGAACCTGTTCGCCGAGCTCAAGCGCATGGGCTACAAGACTGCGATCCTCTCGGGTGGTTTCACCTACTTTGCCAAGCAGGTGCAGGCGCGCCTGGGCATCGATTATGTGTTCGCCAACGAACTGGAAGTGGTTGATGGCAAGGTGACCGGTGTGGCGGTCGAGCCCATCGTCGATGCCCAGCGCAAGGCAGAGCTGCTGCAGCAGTTGGCGAGCGAAGAGGGCCTGCAACTGGAGCAGACCATTGCCGTAGGCGACGGTGCCAACGACCTGCCGATGCTGTCGCTGGCCGGTCTGGGCGTCGCCTTCCGCGCCAAGCCGCTGGTACGTCAATCGGCCAAACAGGCCATCTCGACCCTTGGGTTGGACGGCGTGCTCTATCTGCTGGGGCTGCGCGACCGCGACGCGCGGGGCTGACACAAGCCTCGCTGACAAAAAGGCCCTGCAATGGCTTCAGCCATGCAGGGCCTTTTCATTTTGGGCAGAATCAAGCCTGCGCGGGAACCGCCAACAACTCACCCATGCGCGTTGCCGAACCGGCACCCAGGGTTTCAGCCCACTTCACCTGCTCCGGCCCGAACAGCACGATAGCCGTGGAGCCCAGCTTGAAGCGGCCCAGTTCCGCACCCTTCTCCAGATGGATCGGCGCACGGCTGCCTTCGTCATAACGGAAGGTTTTAAGTTCGCGCTTGGGCGGGGTGACCAGGCCGGCCCACACGGTTTCGATCGAGGCAACGATCATCGCCCCCACCAGCACCACGGCCATCGGCCCGCGCTCGGTGTCGAACAGGCACACCACACGCTCATTGCGGGCAAACAGCTCAGGGACGTTTTCTGCAGTGGTCTGGTTCACCGAGAACAGGCGACCCGGCACATAGACCATTTCGCGCAGGGTACCGGCCAGCGGCATGTGCACGCGGTGGTAGTCCTTCGGCGACAGGTAGATGGTTGCGAATTCACCACCCATGAACGGGGCGGCCAGGGCCGGGTCGCCGCCGAGCAGCTCCAGGGCGCTGAAGCTGTGGCCCTTTGCCTGGAAGATGCGACCGTGTTCGATCGGGCCCAGCTGGCTAACAGCACCATCGGCCGGGCAGAGGATGGCCCCCGGCGTTTCGTCCAGCGGACGTGCACCCGGCTTGAGCGCCCGGGTGAAGAAGGCATTGAAGTGCTCGTAGGCGGTGAGGTCTTCGACCAGTGCCTCGCTCATGTTCACCTGGTAGCGCTTGGCGAACCAGGCGGTGAAGGCATTCTTGAACCAGCGTGCGCGGCACTCGGCGACGCAGCCGGCCAGCCGCGACAGCAGATGGTGCGGCAGCAGGTACTGGCTGATGATGAACAGACGGGATTTCATGCAGGTTCCTTAAACTTCTACAGGCGTGTCCGGATGGTTGCCCCATTCGCTCCACGAGCCGGCGTAGGCCTTGACGCGTGGGTAGCCGAGGGCTTTGGCCACCAGGTAGGTAAAGCCGGAGCGGCGGTGGGACTGGCAATGGGTGATCACTTCCTTGTCAGGGGTGATGCCCAGTTGCTGGAGGACTTGGGCGATGTCCTTGCGGATGCGCAGGTGGTCGTTGAGGTCCATGCCTGCAGTCCACTCGAAGTTGATCGCGCCGGGTATATGGCCACCTTTGGCTGCCAGGACCTTTTCACCGGAAAATTCTTGCGGGCCGCGAGCATCCCAGATAACCAGATCATCGGCGCCCAGGCGGCTTTGCAGGTATTCGCGGGTGGCGGTCGGTTCGCCATGCAGCTGCAGGCGCACCGGTACGGAGGCGGGCGGCGGCACCTCGGTCGAGAGCTTGTCCGCCGGCCAGGCCTGGATGCCGCCATTGAGGTAATGGCAGGCCTTGTGGCCGATGACGTCGAGCAGCCAGATGAAGCGCCCGGCCCAGCCGCCGCCCTCATCGTCGTACACCACGTAGACCGCATCGTCCCGGTGGCCAAGTTCGCTGAACAGTTTTTCCAGCTCGCCAATGGCCGGCAAAAGCCCCGGCGCGGGCGGCAGGCCCAGCTGGGTGCGCTTGCCTTCGACGAAGCGGGCGCCGGGGATATGGCCGCTGACATAGCGGTTGGCGCTACTCAGGTCGACCAGGATCAGCTGGGGGGACGCCAGGCGCGAAAGCAGGTCCGCAGGCTCGATCACCAGCGGTAGTCCGGCAAAATCAGTCATCCACGGTCTCCAGTGTGGAAAGGGGGGCGATTGTAGCGCAAGGGTCAGGCATTGCGGTTGGCAAACGCCGCAAGGGCGCGCTCGATACATTGCGCGGTTTTACCGAATGCTTGAACACTGACATCTGCCATCGGTTTACCGCCTTGGTCGGCCACTGCCAGCATCAGCACCTGGTTATTCACGGCCAGCGAGCGCAGCAACAGGTGTTCGCCACGGAAGAATGCCCGCAATGGGGCGGGCAGCAGGGCCGCGAACTGCGCATGGTTGTCTGGCGACAGGCGCAGCTGCGCGGCCTGGCCGACCAGTTTCTGCAACAGCTTGCTCTGCGTGACGGGCAGGGCGATGGTTGCAGCCTCCTTGGGCAAACCGGCCGTTTGCTGTACACGCAGGTAGTCACTGGCCTTGTCCAGGGTCAGCAGCATGATGCGCTGCATGCCGCAGGCCAACAGTGCTTCGCGGGCGTGGGTAGCCAGGTGCACGGCATTGGTGAAGGGGCTGGGCTGTGCCAACAGCGCTTGGCACAGCGCGCGCCAATGCCCGAGCGCCTCGCTGGAAGGTGGTGGCGGCGTTAGCATGTCCGGGTGCGGGCGACGCTGTTGCCAGGGCCAGATCAAGGCCTCGGCTGGGTGGAACAGGGCATGCCTGGCGTGCCGGCGAGCACTGGCGGCGGCCTGTTGGTGAACTTGCTGTTGCACGTCCTCCAGTGTGGTCTGCAGGTACAGCGCGGTAAGCAATTGCCAGCGCAGCAGGTGCGGGTTGTCCCAGCCTACCTGTGCCGCCAGCGCCAGGTTGTTGGCCAGCAGCACGGTATTGGCCGGCTGGTTGAACCAGCGGCTCAGTGCCGGCGCCTCATCCAGGCGGTGCTGCTGGCTAAGCAGGTCCTGGTCGCGGGCGATGCTCAGTATCTGCCCCAGTTGCTCACGCTCTTCAAGAAGCATGCGGTAACCCTGGGTGACCCATTGCGACAGGCGCCAGTGTTCGGCCATGGCTTGGCATAGCGCCAGGATGCGCACGCCAAACAGTTCGAGCTCGACCTCTTGCGCCTCTTCGCCCTTGTGGATAACCCGCAGTTCCCACGCGTCCAGCAGCTTGGGGTAGGCCAAGGCCAACGGCCATAGTGGCGAGAGGAACAGCAGGCTACCCCAGTGAATTTCCTGCCACAGCCGTGCAAGGCGGCTGGCGAACAGGCCGCTGGCCTGCTGCGAAGCATGTTGGCTGATCAGCAGGAACTGGCGCAGCACCGGCGGGATGTCCTCGTCCGGCAGCGCTGGCAGGCGGGTAAGCAATTCCCTGGTGCGTGCCAGGCCCAGCCTGTTCAGGGCGATTTCCAGGCTTTCGGCGGGCTCTGCCTGGCTGGCATTGGCGGGATGATTGGCCTCGCGCATCACCGACAGCACCAGGGCCGGGCTGTCCTGCATCAGTTCGGCGATATCGCGAAGCGAACGGCGGCTATCGTTGATAGCGCTCATGACCCGGTCATAACTCTGCTTCGGCACCGGTACACGAATACCGTCCAGCAGCTTTACCCAGGCCTCTAGCGTACGCGGATTCTGAGTGGGCACCTTGGATTCCATTGGCATTTTGACATCAGTCCGAACTGGCTTTTCGCTTTGAGTGGCTATAGTCTGGCGCAGTTCTGCCGATAAGTAGAAGAAGAGTTTTAAAGCTCCCGTCCCTCATCCTGACCACGACAGCAAGTGCTTTGAACCTATGGCTAAAATTATCGGCATCATCGTCGTATTCGCGAGCGTGCTCGGCGGATATGTGCTCTCCCACGGCAAGATTGCGGCACTGATCCAGCCGTTCGAAGTGCTGATCATCGGCGGTGCAGCCTTTGGCGCCTTCATGCAGGCCAACCCTGGTTACATGACCATGCATGTAGTCAAGAAGTCGCTGAAGATGTTCGGCACGCGCTTCACCCACACCTTCTACCTGGAAGTGCTGGGCCTGGTGTACGAAATCCTCAACAAGAGCCGTCGCGAAGGCATGATGGCGATCGAGAGCGACATCGAAGACGCCGCAGCCAGCCCGATCTTTGCCAAATACCCAGCGGTGCTGGGTGATGAACGCATGACCGCCTTCATCTGCGACTACCTGCGCATCATGTCCACCGGCAACATGGCACCCCACGAACTCGAAGGCTTGTTCGACATGGAGCTGCTGAGCATGAAAGAAGAGCTCGAGCACCCGTCGCATGCGGTCAACGGCATTGCCGACGGCATGCCCGGTTTCGGTATCGTCGCAGCTGTACTGGGCATCGTGGTGACCATGGCGTCTCTGGGCGAGGGCGACCAGGCCTCGATCGGCCTGCACGTCGGCGCGGCGCTGGTCGGTACCTTCTTCGGTATCCTTGCAGCCTATGGTTTCTTTGGCCCGCTGGCCAAGTGCCTGGAGCACGATGCCAAGGAAGAGCTCAACCTCTATGAATCGATCAAGGCTTCGCTGGTCGCGTCTGCTTCTGGCATGCCACCTTCGCTGGCCGTTGAATTCGGGCGCAAGGTGCTGTATCCGAAGCATCGCCCGAGCTTTGCCGAGCTGGAACAAGCAGTTCGCGGTCGCTGAGTCATGGAAAACAATCAGCCGATAATCATCAAGCGCGTCAAGCGCTACGGTGGTGGCCACCATGGCGGCGCCTGGAAGATCGCTTTCGCTGACTTCGCCACGGCGATGATGGCGTTCTTCCTGGTGCTGTGGCTGCTGTCCACTGCCACGCCCGAGCAGAAGATCGCCATTGCCGGTTACTTCAAGGACCCGATCGGTTTCTCCGAGAGCGGAACGCCTTATGTGATCGATCTTGGTGGTTCGCCCCAGCTTGCGCCGGAAAAGACCATCAACCCGGAAGAAAAGTCCGAGCCTACGCCCGATACCAGCATCCAGTTGGACCAGGATCAGGTCGAGACCATGGCTGATCAGGTTGAGCGAGAACGCCTCGAACTGCTGTTGCAGGAGCTGCAGAACAAGGTCGAGGAAAACCCGCAGCTGCAGAAATTCAAGGACCAGATTCTCTTCGAGATCACTCAGGACGGCTTGCGCATCCAGATCATGGATGCCGAGAACCGGCCGATGTTCGATATCGGCAGTGCCCGACTGCAGCCGTATTTCGAAGACATTCTGCTGGCCATGGCCGACACCATCAAGGCAGTGCCGAACAAGATCAGCGTCAGTGGCCACACCGATGCCAAGCCTTATTCGGGCAGCGGAGAGTTCGGCAACTGGGAGCTGTCGGCCAATCGCGCCAATGCCGCACGGCGGGCGCTGGTTGCCGGTGGCTATCCAGATGACCAGGTCGCGCGGGTAGTGGGTTATGCGTCGTCTTCGCTGTTCGATCGCAAAGACCCTTTCAACCCGGTAAACCGCCGTATCGACATCATCGTCCTGACCAAGAAGGCCCAGCGCAACATTGAGGGTGAGCAGGGGACGGCGCCTGCACAGCCTAGCCAGCCAGCGCCGCCTGCCGGCGCTGCGCCAGGTGCGCCGGTGGCACCTGCTGCGCAGGATGCACCCATGCAACCGCGTGAACTGCGCCAGAAGCTGAACATCTTCGAGGAAGGGACCTTGAAGATGGACGAGCCCAAGGGCCAGTGACGGAGGGGCCGCCCAGCGGCCCCAATGCATCAGAACCCCCGCCGGATCTTGGCCTTCAGATCCGCATGAAAGAAATCTGCATTGTCCCGGTCGGCACAGCTTCCGCGTCCTGGGGGTAACGTCATGGCACGGGTGAACGTGCACTCATCGTGATAGGCCCGCACAAACAGGTCGATGTGCTTGCGCTCGCGCATTACCGGCCACCTGCCAAAACACTCAGGTAGCGCGCCGCCGTTGCTTTGATAAAGGCTGACACGCCGGCTGCTCATGACTGCAGCCCCCAGCAGCCAGGGTGTCCACCAGTCGGCGGCGGCCCATTCGGACAAAAGGCCAATCCAGTGGGTTGCATCGCCCATGGATCGGCAGAAGTTGCCATACAGATCTTCGCGGGTCTGCCCTTGGCAGTCGAACAGGACCAGCTGCGTCGGAATGCTTTCGAGCAGCAGGCGTTCATTGAGGATAAAGGCGTCAAGCCGCTCTTCGTGGCGGTAAGTGATTAAAACCGGCATCGCGGTTGCCCTCCCTGATAGGAAGTCATGACCATCAGGGAAAGCAGCAGGCGGGGCAATAGATGACGGCGAAACCGGAAGAGCCCTACGAGGGTAGGTAATATTTCCTACGAATCAGTAGTTGTCATCCGGCAGGCTGGCAATGATCGAGCGGTAGCTGTTCATGCGCTGCTGCTTGATACGGCCATCTTCGAGTGCCCTGAGCAGGGCACAGCCTGGCTCGCGATCATGCTTGCAGTCGCGAAAGCGGCAGGTGCCGAACAGGTCGCGGAACTCGATGAAGCCGTCTTCCACATCATCACGGCTGACATGGCCAAGGCCGAACTCTCGGATGCCTGGCGAGTCGATCAGGTCGCCGCCATTGGGAAAGTGGTAAAGGCGCGCAGTGGTGGTGGTGTGGGTGCCTTGGCCCGACCATTCGGACAGGTCGCCGACCCGGGTGTCAGCAGCAGGCAGCAGGCTGTTGACCAGAGATGACTTGCCCACACCCGACTGGCCGACGAACACGCTGATATGGCCGTCCAGCATCTGCTGCAGGCGCTGCATGCCGTCGCCGTGGTGGGCAGAGACCTCCAGCAACGGGTAGCCCAGGTCGCGGTACACCTCGAGCAAGGCATGGAGTGCGGGGCCGTTCTCGTCGTTGATCAGGTCGGCTTTGTTCAGCAGCAACAGTGGGCGGATGCCCGCGTGCTCGGCGGCGACCAGATAACGGTCGATCAGGTTCGGATGCGGCTCGGGCGCTGGCGCGAAGACGATGACGATGAGGTCGACGTTGGCGGCAACCGGCTTGAGCTGACCGTGGTTGTTCGGCCGGCACAGCTCGGTGCTGCGCGGCATCTGCGCGACGATTACGCCAATGCCCTGGTTGCCGGCACGCCAGACCACGCGGTCACCGGTGACCAGCGCCGGCAGGTTTGCGCGCAGGTGGCAGCGCACGACCTGGCCTTCAGCCTCGCCGTCCTGAGCCTCCACCTCGACCTGCACGCCAAAGTGAGCGATCACCAGGCCCAGTTGCTCCGGCCCCAGGTCACCCCCTTCCAGCTCCTGCAGCGCATGCTGCTCGCGTTTGGCAGCGCGAGCGGCGCGTTCGTTCTGGATCTTTTCGATACGCCAGTTCTGGCGGCGATTGAGCTGGCGTTTGGCCATTAGTGTTCCGTGCGAGTTGCGTGAGAGAGCCGTGGTGAGGCATTGAAAGCGGCAGGCAGTTTAGCACGACGGGCGGCGGACCATTCTGGTTACCTTTGCGCCGGGAATGCGCTGGCCCATGCCGCTAGGCTACTATGACGGCCTATACGAGGAGCCCTTCATGCAGAACCCACAGAACCTGATCTGGATCGATCTGGAAATGACCGGCCTGGATCCGGACACCGACGTCATCATCGAGATGGCCACCATCGTCACTGACAGCGAGCTGAACACGCTGGCCGAAGGGCCGGTGATCGCCATCCACCACAGTGACGAAGTGCTGGCGCGCATGGATGAGTGGAATACCCGCACCCACGGCGGCTCGGGGTTGACCCAGCGTGTTCGCGAAAGCAAGGTCAGCATGGCCGAGGCCGAAGCGCAGACCATCGCCTTCCTGGAGCAATGGGTCCCCAAAGGCAAGTCGCCGATCTGTGGCAACAGCATCTGCCAGGACCGCCGCTTCCTCTATCGCCATATGCGCAGCCTGGAAAACTACTTCCACTATCGCAACCTCGATGTCTCCACAGTCAAGGAGCTGGCTGCGCGCTGGGCACCGGACGTGCGGGACAGCTTCAAGAAGGGCGGCACCCACCTGGCGCTGGACGATATCCGCGAGTCGATCGCCGAACTGCGCCACTACCGCACGCACTTCATCAAGGTGTGAGGTGAAAGCGGGCGCATAGAATGTGCGTGCGCCCTCTTTTGGTGCCTTGGGCAACTGGTTAGACTGCGCGCCTTTCCCGCACGGACCCGCGCCATGTTGTTGATGCTCTACCTTATCGCCATCACTGCCGAAGCCATGACTGGCGCTCTGTCCGCCGGGCGACGCGGTATGGACTGGTTTGGCGTGGTGCTGATCGCCTGTGTGACTGCACTGGGTGGTGGCTCGGTGCGTGATGTGCTGCTCGGGCACTATCCACTGACTTGGGTGAAGCATCCGGAATACCTGGTGCTGACCAGCTTCGCCGCGCTGCTGACGATTTTCATCGCACCGATGATGCGCCGCCTGCGGTCGCTGTTCCTGGTGCTGGATGCCTTGGGGTTGGTGGCTTTCACCCTGATTGGCTGCATGACTGCGCTCGAGATGGGGCAGGGCATGTTGGTGGCGTCGATCAGTGGCGTCATTACAGGGGTGTTCGGCGGGATCCTCAGGGATATTTTCTGCAACGATATCCCGCTGGTGTTCCGGCGCGAGCTGTATGCCAGCGTGTCGTTTGCCGCAGCGTGGTTCTACCTGGGCTGTGTGTATTTCAAGGTGCCGGCAGAGCAGGCCATGCTGCTGACCTTGTTTGGTGGGTTCCTGGTGCGGCTGTTGGCGATCCGCTTCCATTGGGAAATGCCCAAGTTTCACTACAACGACCAGCAGTGAACGCCTGAGGCTGCTTTGCGCCCCCGGCTACCTAATGCCATGCCGCGCCAGCGCCCACTCCACATGTTCACGCACCAGTTGCGAAGGGTCTTCCCGGCGGGCCTTCAAGGCTTCCAGTACCGGAATCGTCGAAGGCGCATTGCCCAGCCCCACTGCCAGGTTGCGTAGCCAGCGCTCATACCCGGCGCGCCGCAGCGGCCCGCCTTCGGTCTTGCGTAAAAATGTCTTTTCATCCCACATGAACATCTCGGCCAGCTCGGCATTCTCCAGGCCATGCCTGGGCTGGAAGTCGTTTTCCTGGGTGGGGCGTGCAAAACGATTCCACGGGCAGACGATCTGGCAGTCATCGCAACCGAACACCCGATTGCCCATCATCGCGCGCAGCTCCACAGGAATGGCGCCTTTCAATTCGATGGTCAGGTAGGAAATGCAGCGCCTGGCATCCAGCACATAGGGCCCGACAAAGGCCTTGGTCGGGCAGATGTCCAGGCACGCCTGGCAGCGCCCGCAATGCTCGCTGGCATGCGCCTCGTCTACCGGCAGCGGCAGGTCGACGAAAAGTTCGGCCAAGAAGAAGTAGCTACCTGCCTTGCGGTTGAGCAGCAGGGTGTTCTTGCCGATCCAGCCCAGCCCCGCCTGTTCGGCAATGGCCTTTTCCAGCACCGGAGCACTGTCGACGAATGCCCGGTAGCCGAACGGGCCGATGTCTTCCTGGATGCGATCGGCCAGGTGCTGCACGCGTTTGCGCACCAGCTTGTGGTAGTCGCGGCCAAGGGCATAGCGCGAGACGTAGGCTTTTTCCGGCTGGGCCAGGCGTTGCGCCATCTGTGTATCGCCGGGCAGGTAGTCCATGCGCAGCGAAACCACCCGTACGGTGCCAGGGATCAGCTGGTCGGGGTGGGCGCGTTTGCCATCGTGGGCGGCCAGGTATTCCATCTCGCCCTGGTAACCTGCGTCGAGCCAGCGCTGCAGGTGCTGTTCGTGCTCGCCAAGGTCCACACCGGCGATGCCGACGTGGGCAAAACCGAGTTCTCGGCCCCAATTTTTGATCGATTGGGCCAGGGCGGCGAGGTCAAGTGTGCAAGCGGACATGGATGGGCAAGGCAATACGGGCTCAGGTGCGTATAATTCTGCCAGACATTGGAGCCTTTGACCCCATGCCGCAGACCAAACACCCAAGCCATGCCCCACTCCTGCTCAGCAGCGTGACCGTCCCGCGTCTGCCCGCCAGGCATCCGCACGCCCATAAAGGTGACTTCGGCCACGTACTGGTGGTGGGCGGCGACCTCGGTACCGGTGGCGCAGTGCTGCTGAGCGCCGAAGCCTCACTGCGCTGCGGCGCTGGGCTGGTAAGTGTGGCAACGCGGCCCGAGCACGTTGCCCCAGCCCTTGCCCGTGTACCAGAAGCCATGTGCCTGGGCGTGAGCTCGGCTAACCAGCTGATGGACGTGCTGGAGCGCGCTTCGGTGCTGGTGATCGGCCCGGGGCTGGGCCAGGCCGCCTGGGGGCGCAGCCTGCTGTCGGCTGTCGCCAATGCCGAGCGGCCGCAAGTGTGGGATGCCGATGCGCTCAACTTGCTGGCGCGCACGCCCCTGGCATTACCCAGTGGCAGCATCCTCACCCCGCACCCGGGGGAGGCTGCGCGTCTGCTGGGCATTTCAACCGAGGCGGTGCAGGCCGACCGGGCGGGCGCGGCGCGCAAGCTGGCGCGCCGTTATGCCAGTGTTTGCGTGCTCAAGGGCGCCGGTACACTGGTGGCGGACCCATCGGGGCAGTTGGCCCTGTGCCAGCGCGGGCATCCGGCGATGGCGGGGGCAGGCTTGGGTGACGTGCTCACCGGTGTGCTGGCGGCGTTGTTGGCTCAAGGGCTGGATGCCTGGTGCGCCGCAGGTCTTGGGGTGTGGCTGCACGCCTGTGCCGGCGAGCGTTTGGGTGTGAAAGGTAGAGGCCTGGCGGCCAGTGATCTGGCGCCGGTCATTCGTGAGTTGTTGGAGGAGCATTCTGCGTGTCTGGCATAACCCTGTTTCTGGCCGATGAAGAGGCCACCGTCACATTCGGTGCATCACTGGCCCAGGTGACCGGCGGTCGCGGCATCATCTTTCTCGAGGGGAACCTGGGTGCGGGCAAGACGACGCTGTCCCGTGGCCTTATTCGCGGCTTGGGCCATACTGGTGCAGTGAAAAGCCCGACCTTCACCGTGGTCGAGCCTTACGAGATTGGTGACGTACGGGCCTTCCATTTCGACCTGTATCGCCTGGCCGATCCGGAAGAGCTGGAGTTCATGGGCATTCGCGACTACTTCGAGGGAGATCCGCTGTGCCTGTTCGAATGGCCAGAAAAGGGTGCGGGCGTTTTGCCAAAGCCTGACCTGACCATTACCATAAGCCCCCAAGCGGGCGGACGCTCGCTGATCCTTTCGCCGCAGGGGGCTCGCGGCGAGGCCTGGTGCACTGCGCTGGCCAAACACTATAAACAGTAAGTGGGGTAGGTATGCGCATACGCGCACTGGTCGCTGTAGTTGGGCTGCTGCTGACAGCGGTGACCGTCGACGCTATGGCCGTCACTCAAGTCAAGAGCATGCGCCTGTGGCGCGCACCGGACAACACGCGGCTGGTCTTCGACCTGTCTGGCCCCGTGCAGCATAGCGTCTTCACCCTCAGCGCACCCGATCGCCTGGTCATCGATATCAATGGCGCGACACTGGCGGCGCCGTTGAACGTGTCCACCTCCAATACACCCATCAGCAACGTGCGCTCCGCCCAACGTACGCCTAACGATCTGCGCGTGGTGGTCGACCTGAAAAAGTCGGTCACGCCCAAAAGCTTCACCCTGGCACCCAACGCCCAGTACGGCAACCGCCTGGTCGTCGACCTGTACGACCAGGAAGCCGATGCCATCGCCGCCTCGGCGCCTGCGGCACCGCCTGCGCCTGTGCAAACCCCGGCGACCACGCCAGCGGTACCGGTAAGCCCGGCCCAGCCCGCGATCAAACTGCCACCTGTACCCAGCGGCAAGCGTGACATCGTAATCGCCATCGACGCGGGTCATGGCGGTGAGGACCCGGGGGCTTCGGGGTCGCGTGGTCAGCATGAGAAAGACATCGTGCTGCAGATCGCCAAGGAACTGCAGCGTCAGATCAATACCGAGAAGGGCTACCGTGCCGAGCTGACCCGTACTGGTGACTACTTCATTCCGCTGCGCAAACGTACCGAGATTGCCCGCAAGAAAGGCGCCGACCTGTTCATTTCGATCCACGCCGACGCTGCTCCGTCGCGGGCCGCCTTCGGCGCCTCGGTATTCGCCCTGTCCGACCGTGGCGCCACATCCGAGACCGCCCGCTGGCTGGCCGACACAGAAAACCGCTCCGACCTCATCGGTGGCGCGGGTAACGTCAGCCTGGACGACAAAGATCGCATGCTCGCAGGTGTGCTGCTCGACCTGTCGATGACCGCAACGCTCAGTTCCAGCCTCAACGTCGGGCAAAAAGTGCTGGGCAACATGGGGCGTATCACCTCGCTGCACAAGCGGCGTGTGGAGCAAGCGGGCTTCATGGTACTGAAGTCGCCGGATATTCCATCGATACTGGTCGAAACCGGGTTCATCTCCAACAATAATGAAGCTGCCAAGCTGGCCACGCGTAGCCATCAGCAGGCGTTGGCCCGGTCGATCCACACCGGTGTGCGCCAGTATTTCCAGCAGAACCCGCCGCCTGGCACTTACATTGCCTGGATGCGCGACAGCGGCAAGATCGCCCAAGGGCCGCGTGAACACACGGTGCGCCCAGGTGAGACCCTGGCGATGCTCGCCGTGCGCTACCAGGTCAGCGTGGCTAGCCTGCGCAATACCAATAGCCTCAAGAGTGATGAGCTGAAGGTCGGCCAGCACCTCAATATTCCCTCAACGACCCTGGCTTCGCAGCAATGAGCGGCGGTTCACGCATCCAGCTGCTAAGCCCGCGGCTGGCCAACCAGATTGCCGCAGGTGAGGTGGTCGAGCGCCCGGCTTCTGTGGCCAAGGAGTTGTTGGAGAACAGTCTCGATTCCGGCGCCCGACGCATCGATGTCGAGGTGGAGCAGGGCGGCGTCAAACTGTTGCGGGTACGTGACGACGGCAGCGGTATTTCTGCCGACGACCTGCCATTGGCCCTGGCCCGGCATGCCACCAGCAAGATCCGCGAGCTGGAAGACCTTGAAGGGGTGCTGAGCCTGGGCTTCCGTGGCGAGGCGCTGGCCTCGATCAGCTCGGTGGCGCGCCTGACGCTCACCTCGCGCACTGCCAATGCGAGCGAAGCCTGGCAGGTCGAGACCGAAGGTCGCGACATGACCCCGCGAGTGCAGCCTGCTGCGCATCCTGTCGGCACCTCGGTGGAAGTACGAGACCTGTTCTTCAATACCCCGGCCCGTCGCAAGTTTCTCAAGGCCGAGAAGACCGAATTCGACCACCTGCAGGAAGTCATCCGGCGCCTGGCCCTGGCCCGCTTCGATGTGGCCTTCCACCTGCGGCACAACGGCAAGAGCATCCTCAGCCTGCATGAAGCGCATGATGAAACGGCCCGTGCGCGGCGAGTCGGCGCCATTTGTGGCGGGGGCTTCATGGAGCAGGCGCTGCCGATCGATGTCGAGCGTAACGGCCTGCGCCTGTGGGGCTGGGTCGGCCTGCCGACGTTCTCGCGCAGCCAGGCAGACCTCCAGTATTTCTTCGTCAACGGCCGTGCGGTGCGCGACAAGCTGGTAGCCCATGCGGTGCGTCAGGCTTACCGTGACGTCCTGTTCAATGGTCGTCACCCGACGTTCGTGCTGTTCCTTGAGCTTGAGCCCAACGGCGTCGACGTCAACGTGCACCCAACCAAGCACGAAGTGCGTTTCCGTGAGGGGCGTTCGGTTCACGACTTTCTCTATGGCACGCTGCACCGTGCCTTGGCCGATGTGCGCCCGGAAGACCATCTGGCCTCGGCGCCGGCCGCCGCTGCCGAGGTCGTCCGCCCGACGGGGCAACAGGCGGGCGAATTCGGCCCGCAAGGCGAGATGCGCCTGGCCTCGCCTGTGCTCGAGCAGCCCCAGGTGCCCCAGCATTCGATTTCCAACGGCGGCAGTGGCGCCGGTTACCAGTATCAGTACAGCCCCCGCCCATCGCAGCCGTTGCCCGCTGCCGAGGCCCAGGCGGTCTACCGCGAGTTCTACAAGCCACTGAACGATGACGCCGCTGCGCCTGCGTCGTTGCCGCAGAGCCAGGGCGACATCCCGCCATTAGGCTATGCCCTGGCTCAGCTCAAAGGCATCTACATCCTCGCCGAGAACGCTGCCGGCCTGGTCCTGGTGGACATGCACGCAGCCCACGAGCGGATCATGTACGAGCGGCTCAAGGTGGCGATGGCCAGCGAGGGGTTGAGTGGCCAGCCGCTGCTGGTGCCCGAGTCGCTGGCGCTTAGCCAGCGCGAGGCCGATTGCGCCGAGGAGCATGCCCAGTGGTTCCAGCGTCTGGGCTTCGAGTTGCAGCGCCTGGGCCCCGAGACACTGGCGATCCGCCAGATTCCTGCGCTGCTCAAGCAGGCCGAGGCCAACCGCCTGGTGCAGGATGTGCTTGCCGACCTTATGGAGTACGGCACCAGCGACCGCATTCAGGCGCACCTGAACGAACTGCTCGGTACCATGGCCTGCCACGGTGCCGTGCGTGCCAACCGGCGCTTGGCGATTGCTGAGATGAACGCCCTGCTGCGTGACATGGAAAACACCGAGCGTAGCGGCCAGTGCAACCATGGCCGGCCGACCTGGACCCAAATGGGCCTGGACGACCTGGACAAACTTTTCCTGCGCGGTCGATGACATGAGCGGCAAGCCCCCAGCAATATTCCTCATGGGCCCGACGGCGGCCGGCAAGACCGACCTTGCCATCGAGCTGACCAAGGTCTTGCCCTGCGAGCTGATCAGCGTCGACTCGGCGCTGGTCTATCGCGGCATGGACATCGGCAGCGCCAAACCCTCAAAAGAGGTTTTGGCTGCTCATCCACATCGTCTTATCGATATACGCGACCCTGCCGAGAGTTACTCGGCTGCGCAGTTTCGCACCGATGCCCTTCAGGCCATGGCCGAGATCACCGCGCGAGGCAAGGTCCCGCTGTTGGTAGGCGGCACCATGCTCTATTACAAGGCATTGATCGATGGCCTGGCGGACATGCCGCCCGCCGATGCCGGGGTGCGAGCCGCGCTTGAGGCCCAGGCGCAGGCGCTGGGTTCGGCCGAGCTGCATCGCCAGCTCGCCGAAGTGGACCCTGAGTCCGCCGCACGCATCCACCCCAACGACCCTCAGCGCCTGATCCGTGCGCTGGAGGTCTACCAGGTGAGTGGCGAGAGCATGACAGCCCATCGCCAGCGTCAATTCGCGGAAAGTAGCGGCGCAGACGCATGCGCTGGTGGGCATTTGCCCTATACTGTCGCGAGTTTGGCGATTGCTCCCACAGATCGTCACATTTTGCATCAGCGAATTGCGTTACGATTTTCGCAGATGCTGGAACAGGGCTTCGTCGACGAGGTCCGATCGCTGCGAGCCAGAAGTGACTTGCACGCCGGGCTGCCGTCTATACGGGCAGTGGGGTATCGGCAGGTCTGGGACTACCTCGACGGCAAGCTGACTGAGAATGAGATGCGAGAACGCGGTATCATTGCTACTCGCCAGCTGGCCAAGCGGCAGTTCACCTGGTTGCGCGGTTGGTCCGACGTGCACTGGCTCGACAGCCTGGCCTGCGACAATCTGTCCCGCACCTTGAAATACCTTGGGGCCATCTCCATATTGAGCTGAGTCCCTGCTGATTGCCGTCTATTCTTGCGAAGGGGCGGCCTAACTTATCGATTTTTCTGATTTTCTACTATTTATCCTTACAGGAGTGCGGCATATGTCAAAAGGGCATTCGCTACAAGACCCTTACTTGAACACCTTGAGAAAAGAAAAGGTCCCGGTTTCGATCTATCTGGTCAATGGGATCAAGCTGCAGGGCTCGATCGAATCGTTCGACCAATTCGTGGTGCTGTTGAAAAACACCGTCAGCCAGATGGTCTACAAGCACGCGATTTCGACCGTGGTTCCAGCCCGTCCGGTTCGCCTGCCAAGCCCGTCCGATTCCGAACACGGCGACAGCGAACCAGGCAACGCCTGATAGGAGCCTGCATTGTTCTTTGAGCGCCACGGTGGTGGTGAGCGGGCGCTGCTCGTTCACTTGGAAGGTCAGAACCCTGAGGCGCGCGAAGACCCGCAGGAGTTTCAGGAACTGGCATTGTCGGCCGGAGCCGACATCGTCTCGCTGGTCACAGTGGCAAGGCATCAGCCTACCGCCAAATACCTGATTGGCAGCGGCAAGGTCGAGGAACTGCGCGACCTGGTCAAAGCCGAACAGGTAGATCTGGTGATTTTCAATCACACCCTCACGCCCAGCCAGGAACGTAACCTCGAACGCGTCTTCGAGTGTCGCGTGCTTGACCGTACCGGGCTTATTCTCGACATCTTCGCCCAACGGGCGCGTACCCATGAAGGCAAGCTGCAGGTCGAACTGGCCCAGCTCGAGCACATGAGCACGCGGCTGGTGCGCGGCTGGACCCACCTTGAGCGTCAGAAGGGTGGTATCGGTATGCGCGGCCCGGGTGAAACCCAGCTGGAAACCGATCGGCGTCTGCTGCGGGTGCGCCTGCGCCAGATCAAGTCACGCCTGGAAAAGGTTCGCAGCCAGCGTGAGCAGGCTCGCCGGGGCCGTCGGCGCGCGGATATTCCGTCGGTATCGCTGGTGGGCTACACCAACGCTGGCAAGTCCACGCTGTTCAACGCCCTGACCGAATCCGATGTGTACGCTGCCGACCAATTGTTCGCCACCCTCGACCCGACCCTGCGCCGGCTCCAGCTCGACGACCTTGGGCCAATCGTGCTGGCTGACACCGTTGGCTTCATTCGTCACCTTCCGCACAAGCTGGTCGAGGCATTTCGGGCTACGCTCGAAGAGTCGAGCAACTCCGACTTGCTGCTGCATGTGATCGATGCCCATGAGCCAGAGCGCATGGAGCAGATCGAGCAGGTGCTGGCAGTATTGGGCGAGATCGGTGCCGAAGGCTTGCCGATACTCGAGGTCTATAACAAACTCGACCTGCTTGAAGATGTCGAGCCGCAGATCCAGCGCAATGCAGATGGCAAGCCGGAGCGGGTCTGGGTATCGGCTCGAGATGGTCGTGGCCTGGACCTGGTTGGTCAGGCCATTGCCGAATTGCTGGGGGATGATCTTTTTGTCGGTACCCTGTGCCTGGAGCAGCGTTTTGCCCGCTTGCGCGCGCAATTCTTTGCCTTGGGTGCGGTGCAGAGTGAAGAGCATGACGAAGAAGGGCGCAGCCTGCTGAGTGTGCGATTGCCCAGGGTCGAGTTGAATCGCCTGGTCAGCCGCGAAGGCATGGAGCCGCAAGTGTTTGTCGAGCAACACACTTTGCAATAAATGCCCGTCGAGGTCGTCGGGCAGCAGTGGCAGGCATTCTGTAGCATTGGACGGCGCGCCGTGGGCGCGTCTTTGCTTTATCAGATGGAGAGCGCTATGGCTTGGAACGAGCCGGGTGGCAACTCGAACAATCAGGATCCCTGGGGCGGTCGCCGCGGTGGTGGTGGCGGCGGTGGCGATAAAAAAGGCCCGCCGGATCTGGACGAGGCCTTCCGCAAACTGCAGGACAGCCTTAACGGCATGTTCGGCAGCGGCAAGAAACGTGGCGGCGGTGACCGCAATGTCGGCAAGGGTGGCGGCTACGGCCTGCTGGGCATCGGCCTGGCGGTACTGGCTGCCATCTGGCTGTACAGCGCCGTGTATGTGGTCGACGAGCAGGAGCAGGCCGTTGTGCTGCGCTTCGGCAAGTACTATGAAACGGTCGGTCCCGGCCTGAACATCTACTTCCCGCCGATCGATCGCAAGTACATGGAAAACGTCACGCGTGAGCGTGCCTACACCAAGCAGGGCCAGATGCTCACCGAAGACGAGAACATCGTCGAGGTGCCACTGACCGTCCAGTACAAGATCACCAACCTGCAGGACTTCGTGCTCAACGTCGACCAGCCCGAGGTGAGCCTGCAGCATGCCACCGAAAGCGCCCTGCGCCACGTGGTGGGCTCCACCTCGATGGACCAGGTGTTGACCGAGGGTCGTGAGCAGATGGCCGTGGATATCCGCGAACGCCTGCAGCGCTTCCTCGACAACTACCGTACCGGTATCACCGTCACCCAGGTCAACGTCCAGAGCGCGGCAGCCCCGCGTGAAGTGCAGGAAGCCTTCGACGACGTGATCCGTGCCCGTGAAGACGAACAGCGTGCCCGTAACCAGGCCGAATCCTACGCCAATGGCGTGGTGCCGGAAGCCCGTGGTCAGGCGCAACGCATCATCGAGGACGCCAACGGTTACCGCGACGAAGTCATCGCCCGCGCCAAGGGTGAGGCTGACCGCTTTACCAAGCTGCTCGCCGAGTACCGCAAGGCACCTGACGTAACCCGTCAGCGTCTGTACCTGGAGACCATGCAAGAGGTCTACAGCAACACGAGCAAAGTCATGGTGGCAACCAAGGATGGGCAGAACAACCTGCTCTATCTGCCGCTGGACAAGATGGTCGAAAGCGGTCGCAACAAGTCCGCGCCGGCTACCAGTGTGTCGCCATCGGCCAATGATGCGGCCGCACGTGCGGCGCAGGACCTGCAACAGCAACAGCAGCAGATGCGCACTAGGGAGAGCCGCTGATGAGCAATAAATCGCTGATCGCCCTGATCGCAGCTGTGGTGCTGGCTGTCGTGGCCTGGAACAGCTTCTACATCGTGGCCCAGACCGAACGTGCGGTACTGCTGCAATTCGGCCGTGTGGTCCAGGCGGATGTCCAGCCTGGCTTGCATGTGAAGATTCCTTATGTGAACCAGGTGCGCAGGTTCGACGCCCGCCTGATGACCCTCGACGCCCCGACCCAGCGGTTCCTGACCCTGGAGAAGAAAGCGGTGATGGTCGACGCCTACGCCAAGTGGCGTGTTCAGGATGCCGAGCGTTTCTATACCGCGACTTCCGGTCTCAAGCAGATCGCCGATGAGCGTCTGTCTCGTCGTCTGGAAAGCGGCCTGCGTGACCAGTTCGGTAAACGTACCCTGCACGAAGTGGTGTCCGGTGAGCGCGATGCGCTGATGGCTGATATCACCGCATCGCTGAACCGCATGGCCAGCAAGGAGCTGGGTATCGAGGTGGTCGATGTGCGCGTCAAGGCCATCGACCTGCCGAAGGAAGTCAACCGCAGCGTGTTCGACCGTATGAGCACCGAGCGTGAGCGGGAAGCCCGCGAGCATCGTGCCAAGGGTAACGAGCTGGCAGAGGGTATCCGTGCCGATGCCGACCGTCAGCGCCGCGTGCTGCTGGCCGAAGCCTATCGTGAGGCGGAAGAAACCCGTGGTGATGGTGATGCCCAGTCGGCCGCCATCTATGCCAAGGCCTACACCCAGGACGCCGATTTCTATGCGTTCTACCGTAGCCTTCAGGCATACCGCGACAGCTTCTCCAGCAAGAGCGATGTGCTGGTCCTGGATCCGAAGAACGAGTTCTTCCGCTTCCTGGACAAGAGCAAGCCCTGATGCTCTGATCGGGAAGTGCCCCGCCTGGCAGCTAAAACACCAGGCGGGGTGCATCCTGATTAAAAAGGGGTGTATGATGAGGCAGCCGGGAAATTTCCCGGCTTTTTTGCGTCTGCAAGGTTGATTGGCAAAGCGCCAGTTGACGGTTTGGTCAGTTCGCAAGGCAATTCGAGGGTATTGGGTACGGTGGCGGCGCTGGGATCAGTGCTGCCTGCTGCTGTGCGCCAATGCCTGCTTTACTGACGGCTCGCCTGCAGGCAAGCCGCCCGGACCAGAGGGGAAATGGCGTAATGGCAACGGTAGACCGCTGGCTACTGCCAGATGGCATCGAGGAAGTACTGCCACCTGAGGCTGCGCGTATCGAGATCGCGCGTCGTCAGGTGTTGGACCTGTTCCAGAGTTGGGGCTACGAACTGGTCGTCACCCCGCATATCGAGTACCTGGAGTCGCTGCTTACCGGCGCCGGCCAGGACCTGGATCAGCGCACCTTCAAGGTGGTCGACCCGCAGTCCGGTCGCCTGATGGGTTTCCGTGCCGACTTTACCCCGCAGGTGGCGCGCATCGACGCCCACACCCTGCGCCGCGAAGGCCCGAGCCGGCTGTGCTATGCCGGCAGTGTGCTGCACGCCCAGCCGCGTGCCCTGTCCACCTCGCGCAGCCCGATCCAGCTGGGTGCCGAGTTGTACGGCGACGCCAGCCCTACCAGTGATGTCGAAGTCATCAGCCTGATGCTCGCCACGCTGCAACTGACCGACGTCGCGGATGTGCACATGGATCTCGGCCATGTCGGCATCTACCGTGGCCTGGCGCGCGCCGCCGGGTTGTCCGGTGCAGTCGAACAGCAGCTGTTCGATGCCCTGCAGCGCAAGTCGGTCGATGAAGTGCAGGCACTGACTGCCGACTTGCCGAAAGACCTGAGCAACATGCTGCGCGCGCTGGTCGAGCTGTGCGGTGGCCGCGAAGTGCTGGCCGAAGCCCGTGTGCGCCTGGGCCGCGCCCCAGCCAGCGTGCTGGCGGCGCTGGATGACCTGCTGGCGATAGCTGATCGCCTGGCCGCGCGCTACCCGGACCTGCCGCTGTATTTCGATCTTGGCGAGCTGCGTGGCTACAACTACCACACCGGTGTGGTGTTCGCCGTGTTCGTGCCTGGCGAAGGTCAATCGATCGCCCAGGGCGGGCGCTACGACGACATCGGCGCAGATTTCGGCCGGGCCCGCCCGGCCACTGGTTTCTCCACGGATTTGAAGACCCTGGTCACACTGGGGCGAGCGGAGGTCGTATTGCCAACTGGCGGCATCTGGATGCCCGACAGTGGTGACGCGGCCCTCTGGCAGCAGGTCTGCCAGTTGCGCAACGAGGGCCAGCGTGTGGTTCAGGCTCTGCCTGGCCAGCCGTTGAGTGCTGCTCTCGAGGCGGATTGTGATCGGCAATTGATTCAGCAAGACGGGCGCTGGCAGGTTCTGCCGCTGACCCATTGAGTTTCTGCGTCGGCAGTAGGCCGGCAACCAAGTTTGCGTGAATGAGGACCAATGTAATGGGTAAGAATGTCGTCGTCCTGGGCACCCAGTGGGGTGATGAGGGCAAAGGCAAGATCGTCGATCTGCTGACCGAACATGCTGCCGCCGTAGTGCGCTACCAGGGTGGCCACAACGCTGGCCACACGCTGGTGATCAACGGTGAAAAAACCGTTCTGCACCTGATCCCGTCCGGCATCCTGCGCGAAGGCGTGCAGTGCCTGATCGGCAACGGCGTGGTCGTCGCGCCCGATGCCCTGATGCGTGAAATCACCAAGCTGGAAGAGAAGGGCGTACCGGTGCGTGAGCGCCTGCGCATCAGCCCGGCTGCTCCGCTGATCCTGTCGTACCACGTAGCCTTGGACCAGGCCCGCGAGAAAGCCCGTGGCGAAGCCAAGATCGGCACTACCGGCCGCGGTATCGGCCCAGCCTATGAAGACAAGGTCGCCCGTCGCGGCCTGCGCGTCGGCGACCTGTTCCACCGTGAGCGTTTTGCTGCAAAGCTCGGTGAGCTGCTGGACTACCACAACTTCCAGCTGGTCAATTACTACAAAGAGCCGGCCATCGACTTCCAGCAGACGCTGGACGAGTGCATGGAATACGCCGAGCTGCTCAAGCCGATGATGCTCGACGTGACCGCCGAGCTGCACAACCTGCGTCGTGCCGGCAAGGACATCATGTTCGAAGGCGCCCAGGGTTCGCTGCTGGACATCGACCACGGTACCTACCCGTACGTCACCAGCTCCAACACCACTGCTGGCGGTATCTCCACCGGTTCCGGCGTTGGCCCGATGTACCTGGACTACATCCTGGGTATCACCAAGGCCTACACCACGCGCGTGGGTTCCGGTCCGTTCCCGACCGAACTGTTCGACGAAACCGGTGCCGGCCTGGCCAAGCGTGGTCACGAGTTTGGCTCGACCACTGGCCGTGCCCGTCGTTGCGGCTGGTTCGATGCCGTCATCCTGCGTCGCGCCATCGACGTCAACAGCATCTCGGGTATCTGCCTGACCAAGCTGGACGTACTGGACGGCATGGAAACCATCAACATCTGTGTTGGCTACAAGGACGCAAACGGCGCCGTTAACGATGCCCCGTCCGACGCTGACAGCTACATCGGCCTGGAGCCGGTGTATGAAACGATGCCAGGCTGGAGCGAGTCGACCGTGGGCGCCAAGTCTCTGGAAGCCCTGCCAGAAGCTGCTCGCGCTTACATCAAGCGCATCGAGGAGCTGGTTGGCGCGCCGATCGATATCATCTCCACCGGCCCGGACCGCAACGAGACCATCGTGCTGCGTCATCCGTTCGCCTGATCTGCCACAGGCTGATCTGACGCCGCGCTCTTGAAAGAGAGCGCGGCGTTTTTGCATCTGCTTGGTGCTAATAGCACCGCTGCTCAACCTTGGCGTTTATCCCTGCTGTGCCCGGCACAACCCTTGCTGTAAGAAGTTGCTGTAGATGCCATCAAAATAATGGCGCCAGAAAGCACGAGGGTTTTACCGTGTCTGCCATCCTCTCACTGTTACGAAGCCGCCTCTTGCGGCCTGTGTTTGTTGCCCTTGGTATCGCCCTTTTGGTGCAGGTGCTGGTCGCCGTTGCGCTGACCCGAAGCACTGTCACTGCCCTTGAGGCCGACTTGGGCGAGCGCCTGGGCAGCGATAGCCGTAAGCTTGCCAGCGAGCTTGAGCAAGCTGGGCAGGACGTACGCGCCGGCCTCGACAGCCTTTCCAGCAGTACGCGACAGCGCCTGAGTGCCGGGCTGTCCGAGCGGCTGCAAACCGAGCAGCAGCAACTGCGCGCAACACTGGAAAAAAACCTCAAGGACTCGGCCAACGACATGGCCCAACTGCTGGCATCGGTCGCCCCGCGGGCTATCTGGGACAACGATGTGCCGGTGCTTTCAGACTTCGCGCGTCGGGCCCAGCGCAACCCCAACGTCCTGTTCGTGATTTATGACGACGCCCAGGGTCAGCACCTGACCCGCTACCTGAATCGACAGAACCCGATCAACCAGGCCTTGATGGAAAAGGGCCAGGGTGAGCGGGCCTTGGACAAGGTACTGGATGCCGCTCGCCGCGACCCTTCGGTGTACTTCGTCGAAGCCTCGATCAGCCCCAACGGCGCGGAAATCGGCAAGGTACTGATGGGGGTATCCACTGCCGGTGTCGATCAGGAGCTCAAAGCCCTGGACCAGCGCTTCGCTGCCTTGATCACCAGTGGAGAGCAGTTGGTGGGTGACAGCCTCGGTGCCGCCGCAGCGGACAGCGGCAAGGCCCTGCGCGAGCGCCTGGAAACCGCACAGGGCAGTGCTACGGCGATGCAGGCCAATACCGCACAAACCGTGCGCCACGCTGCCGCAGAGCTGCGTTGGCGCATCGGGCTGGGTCTTGTGGTGGTAGGGGTGGGTGTTTTGCTGGTAGTGGCCTTGGTGCTAGGCCGTCGGGTGCTCAGCAAGCTGCGCCTGCTGATCACCGCACTCAACGATTTGGCTGCAGGTGAAGGTGACCTGACCAAGCGCGTCAACCTCGACAGTCGCGACGAGATTGGTGACATGGCCTCAGCGGTCAACCGCTTCGTCGACAAGTTGCAGCCGATTGTCCGCGAGGCCGGCGAGGTGGCACAGCGTACGGGGGTCGAGATCGGCAGCATGACCCAGCGCAATGCTGGCGCCGATGCTGCCGCAGCACTGCAACGCGACGAAGTGGCCGCCAGCCTGCGCGACCTGTCGAGCATGGCCGATGAGGCCCAGGCTGAAAGCCACGCCATGCAGGCGGCGCTGCAGCAGGTGGTCGACATCCGGCAAGCGACCGATGAGAACAGCCGCGCGTCAACCCAATTGGCCGGCATGATCGAGAACCTGGCAGGCCAAGTCGAAACCGGCTCGCAGGTGATCGAACGGCTGGCCAGGCAGAGCGAGCAAATCGAGGTGGTGCTGACCGTGATTCACGGTATCGCCGAACAGACCAACCTTTTGGCGCTCAACGCCGCCATCGAGGCCGCGCGTGCCGGCGAAACCGGGCGCGGCTTCGCCGTGGTGGCCGACGAGGTGCGGGCACTGGCGAGCAAGACGCAAAGCTCGACCGGTGATATTCAGGCCCATATCGCAGCGCTGCAGAAGGGCGCCAAGGAGGCGGTGGCAACCATCGGCCAGGCAGGTCTGAAGGCCAGTGAAGGCCTGTCGGTGCTGCGCGAGAACGAGCGCCGGCAGCAGTCGGTGCAGGCGGCAGTGGAGCAGGTGCATGCCGCAATCGGGCTGGCCACGCGGGCCGCTGAGCAGCAAGCGCATGGTGCGCAGGCGGTGCGTGGGCGGGTTGAGAATATCCATGCTCAGGCAGAACGTTCGGCAGAAGTGGTGATGCAAACCACAGCGAGCAGCAAGGTGCTGGATGACTTGGCGGCGCAGTTGCGTGCGAGCCTGGGGCAATTCCGCGCCTGATCATGCGAATCAAGGCTTGAGGAGAAGCTGTCTTGCTCAAAATTCGAAAGGCTGTGCGCCCCCTGGGAGCAACTGTCTGGCTCAACTTCTAAAAGTTGCCGCAATCCAAGTGGGAGCCGGCTTGCCGGCGATGGGCCGCAAAGCGGCCGCAGATGCTCGCTGGCCCCGTCGAGCGCGCTCGGGCTATCACAGCTCGGCTATGGGGGCTGCTGCGCAGCCCATCGCCGGCAAGCCGGCTCCCACCGCGACCGCGCAGTTCCTCAAGCCTGCGGAGCAAACACCCGGAGTCCGTCAAAAAGACGCTAGTGGAGGTTGATCAGCTGCATAGAGTCCCACTTGGGTGGTGGCTCATTAAGCCAGATATGTCGAGACCAGCGCCCTGGCCGGTAGGATTTCTGGTAGTGCCGGTGGTGGGCTCGTGGGAGGCGCGTTGCTAAGCTCTGTGTGGGGGGTGGAATTCCCTCAGCAGGATTTGGAGGGGTAACATGCGTCGTAATTGGGGCGGCCGTGGGTGGGAAGTATGGAGGGGATTACGGTGGTGAATGGATGGGCGGTCTGGGGGAGGTGATTTATGAGAGTGTGCGAGAGTGAGTTCCGTAGCAATGACAGTGATCGCGTCTATCCTAATAGCTTGTATGGGGGGCAGCGTGTGCATGATGGTTTATTTGGCTTGTCGTTATGTAAAGGATATTGAAGCGGCCTTGTCTAAATGCAGTTATATTCAGAGTAATAAGGACAACTTTTCATCGGCCGGACTTGTTGGCAAGGTGATGCGGACCTGCCTGGCGGCAAACATGCTTATGATTCCGGGGTTGTTCATTCGAAAAGGTATGGCAGACGTTTCGGATGTAGAGAGCTTCCCAAAGCCTATTAAAAAAATCCTACTACCATCGTGGCTGGGGCTCGTATTGTCGACGATCTTGTTCTTTGCTTTCAATTGGATAATAAGCGTTTTGACGTGAGCCAATGATGTAGCCTCAAGTGCTCAGGCTGTTTTCCCAAATCGCTTGGTAGAAAGGCTGAGTGCGTCGAGAGGAGTTCGCTAGTTGCGGGCTTGGGAGTGGGCGATTGGTCGATATGTCGGGGCGTATGGAGGCAATAGCATTTGTTGCTGTAGGTATTCCCACCGATGGAATGGCAAATTCCGCATGCGTAATATTGCAAATATCGCTGGAGAAGAGGAGGGGGGTTGTATGAGGCAGTGCGATGAGTAACTTGCACCTGGCGGTGCTCGGTGTGGCTGTGATCATTTCTCCGTTTTTGATGTTTGGTGTGTGGGTTTTTTTAGTGTATCGATATTTGGATCGTATCGAATCAATCTTATCAAATAGTCGAATGGTGGCTGTGAATAGAAAAATTTATTCTCATGCTGGGTTGCTCGGGAAAGTCATGCGGTTAGGTTCGATTTCTGCAATGCTATCTATGAAATATTTTAGCGTCCGAAAGAGTTTATTAGATAGCGATGACGTTAGTAAGGTTCCCGTCGATTTGCACAGGCTGTTAGTGCTCTTGTGGAATATGCAAATATTGCTGATTGCACTGATTGTTCTGTTTTTTGTTTGGATAGAGTACTAGGGAGGCTCCTGTGTGTCGTTCGAAAACCAAGGCTGCTCGCCAGCCTGGAGTCGTTCTGAAGCCTTATTCAAATACATCGCGTAGTCAGCAGATAAACCGGCAAGCCCGAAACCAAAATCAGCAATGCCGCATAGGGTGCCGCCGCCGCTAATTCGACGTTGGCGGTATGCGCCCAGAGCTCGGTGGCCAGGGTGGTCATGCCAGTCGGGCTAAGTAGCAGGGTGGCGGTAAGCTATTTCATGGCATCAAGAAACACCTTGGCGAACGCCGTCGTTAGAGTCTGGCCGATGGTCGGCAAGGTCACTCGGCAGAACGTCGCGAAACCGCTGGCGCCCAAGGTACGGGCTGCTTCTTCGAGGGTCGGGGAGGCCTTGTTTAGTGCGGTACGCACAGGCGCCTGAGCCAGTGGTAAGAACAGCAGCGGAGGCCCGCATTAGCAGCGCGGTAGTTTTTTAGAGCGCTGACACCTAGTGCAGGGCAGTGTCCATGAGGCGGGCGAAGTGGCGCAGCGGACCTGAGTCGAAATCGGCGCCATGGCCCTGCGTGATGCCGGTGCCGACCCCGACGCAACTGCCGCGCTAAGGCGGGACGGACTGGCCGCCAGCCTGCGCGACCTGTCGCGCATGGCATTGGCGGCAGCACCGTAGGGGGAGCCTTTGGAGGTGCTATTGCTATAGTGGTGTGTACGCCGGTCTTGGGTATTTCTACTGGAGGGAGCAATGCATAAGCTTTGCTGTATTGGGTGGGACTGTAGGTGCCAGGATTGGTGGAGACAAAGATGGACAAGGCGGGGAATATTTTGCTGACATATTTTGGCGTAGTGTAAATCCATGGCAATCACTGTGGTGGATCTAGTTGTATTGAGCTGTTTTGTTTTAGCGGTACTATCCCTCTTGGTGTTGGTGTATTTATCGTATCGTTATCTAGAGTTTATAGAGTCTATGCTTTCCAACTCTAGTTTTGTGATGGGGAATAAAAACCTGTATTCGCGGGCGGGCTTGATCGGGCGTGTCATGCGGATCTGCACGGTCTCGATAGTGCTGACTATGCCAAAGATATTCATTAATAGAGGGCTGGTTGACTCAAGGGAGGTAGATAGGTTTCCGGTGGCGATGCGGTGTATATTGGTTGTGCTATGGAATCTTATGCTCATCTCATTTTTAATTTTTGTCTGTATGAGTGAGTACTGATTAGGCCTTTGATACTTTCGTTTCCAGCATGTTCGCTGCGAGTTCAGAAGGTGACTTGCGCAGGCCGCGGTGAGCGTTTGCCGCTTGTCTTGATGACAGCTTCTTTTGTACAGCGCCTAGTCACGGTCCAGGCTGCTTGGCAGCCTGGACAGGTTCTCACGCCTTGTTCAAATACATCCGCGTCGTGAGCAGATATACCGGCAATCCCGAAACCAAGATCAACAGCGCCGCATAGGGTGCCGCCGCCGCGAACTCGACGTTGGCAGTATGCGCCCAGACCTCGGTGGCCAGGGTGGTCATGCCAGTGGGGCTGAGCAGCAGGGTGGCGGTCAGTTCCTTCATGGCATCGAGGAATACCAGTGCGAAGGCGGCCGCCAAGGCTGGGAAGATGATCGGCAAGGTCACCCGGCAAAACGCCGCGAAGCTGCTTGCACCCAAGGTGCGGGCCGCCTCTTCGAGTGTCGGTGAGGCTTTGTTCAGGGCGGTGCGCACCGGCGCTTGGGCCAGTGGCAGGAACAGCAACGCATAAGCCAGCAGCAAAAGCGCAGTGGTCTGGTACAGCGCCGGCACGTAGTGCAGGGCGAACACCACCAGCGTCAGTGCAATCACCAGGCCGGGCAGGGCGTGCAGCAGGTAGGGCAGACGCTCAGCCCAGATCGCCAGGCGGCCTTTGTAGCGCACCACCAGGAAACTCACCGGCAGCGCCAGCAGCACACAGAAACCTGCGCCACCCAGCGATACTGACAGTGAGGTGAGCAGCGCCTTGCTGATCGCCGCGACCGGGAACGCCGCCGACGAACCCACGCTCAGCCAGTAGCCGAGCATGGCCAGCGGAATCCCGCTACCCAGTATCGCCAGCGCCACGCAGAACAGCTGCGCCAGGGGCATCCATCGGCCCAGGCGCATCGGCTGCGCACGGCGTGCCACACCTTGGCCGATGCGCACGTGGCGCGCCTTGCCGCGCACTTTCAGCTCCAGCCAGAGCATCGCCAGGCACAGCGCCAGCAGCACTGCCGAGAGCATGGCGGCGTTTGCGTTGCTGAACTCCAGTTCGAACTGTTGATAGATCGCCGTGGTGAAGGTCTGCAGGCCCAGGATCGACAAGGCGCCGAACTCCACCAGCATGTGCAGGGCAATCAGCAATGCGCCGCCGAGCATCGACGGCCACAGCAGCGGCAGGGTGACCTTGGTGAACACGCCCCAGCGGCTGCAGCCCAGCGTGCGCGCCGACTCTTCAAGCGAAGTGTCGAGGTTGCGCAGTGTGGCAGCCACCGGCAGGAATATAAGTGGGTACTTGGACAGGGCCATGACCAGAATGGCCCCGCCCAGCCCCTCGAAGTCCGAGCTCAGCGACACCCAGGTAAAGCTGCTGACGAACGATGGTACGGCGAATGGCAGGCACAGCACTACGCCCCACAGGCGACGGCCTGGCAGATTGCTGCGTTCGAGCAGCCACGCCAGCGCCAGGCCAACCACCATGCACGCCACCGTCACCCCGACCATCAGCATCAGGGTGTTGCGCATCAGGCCCCAGACGAATGGGCGCCAGAGCAGGTGCAAGGCTTCGCGCCAGCCGGCTTCCCAGGCTTTCATCGCGACGTACAGCAATGGCAGCAAGCTCATTGCAACCAGAAACAGTACAGGCAGCACCACCCAGATGGAGGGGCGCTTGCGGCGCGGTACGAAGCGTACCGGCACCGGCTCGGACAGGGCGGCGGTCATCAGAGCAGGCCGACCTCACGTTCAAGCTCCAGCGCTTCCTCGGCATTGCCCAGGTCGGCCGGCGAGATTTTCGGCGGGCGCAGGTCTTCGAACGGCTTCAGGCCACGGTCGGACACCATGCCTTTGTGCAGCGGGTATTCAGCAGTGGTCTGAGTGATCACGCGCTGACCTTCTTCGCTGGCCATCCAGTTGAGCAGCGCCTGGGCTTCCTTCGGGTGCTTGCTGGCCTTGACCGCAGCGGCGCCGGAGATAGTCACCAGGTTGCCGGCGTCACCGTCGGCCAGGTAGTACAGCTTGGAGTCCAGTTTGCCGCGCTCACGCTCCAGGGCGTACCAGTAGTAGTTGTTCACCAGCACGGCGGCGACTTCGCCTTTTTCCACGGCTTTCAGGGCGACCATATTGTTGGTGTAGGTCTTGCCGAAGGCTTTCAGGCCGGTAAGCCATTCTTCGGTGGCTTCACGGCCGTGCATCTTGAGGATGGCAACAGCCTGTTCCTGGAAGGCACCGCTGGTCGGTACGAAACCGACCTTGCCGTCCCACTCGGGGTTGGCAAAATCCATTACCGTGGTCGGCAGGTCTTTCTCGTCGATCTTCTTCGGGTTGAACACCACCACGCGGGTACGCGCGGTCACGCCCATCCAGGAACCGTTGGCGGCAACGTATTCTTTGGGCAGCATGTTCAGCGTGGCGTCATCGATCTTCGCCAGCAAACCCAGCTCGCCCAGGTTGTTCAGCGGCGGCGATTCTTCGGTATAGATGATGTCGGCCGGCGAGCGGTCGCCTTCCTCGATGATCTGGCTGGCGAGCTGGTTGCTGCTGCCTTTGCGAATATTGATATGGATGCCGGTCTTGGCCTCATAGGCCTTGGCGATAGCTTCGCCGATTTCCTTGTGCTGACCGTTGTACATGGTCAGTGTGACCGGCTCGTCTGCCATGGCGGCCGGGGCGCCCACCACCAGGCTAAGAACAGCGGCGGCCAAGGTGCGCATCAGCGGTTGCGGACGGATCGTCATGCGGGTACTTCCTCGCTTACGGCTACATATTTGGAAACAATGGTAAACGAAATCGTTTCTCAAGTGGCCGTGTGACGAGAAATTCATGGTCAGCCCATCGTCGGATGGTTCGCCATGCAGGGGAGGGCTGAAACAAAATCGCAGGCAAGAAAAAACCCACTAGCAAGCTAGTGGGTTTTTGTATGGTGCCCAGGAGAAGACTCGAACTTCCACGACCGTTAAGTCACTGATACCTGAAACCAGCGCGTCTACCAATTCCGCCACCTGGGCAAAGCTTTACATCATCTGATGAAGGCGACTATCGTTCGCTTCACACAGTAGTAACAGATCCTTGGTCATCTGTTACTTGAAATACTTGGTGCCCAGGAGAAGACTCGAACTTCCACGACCTTGCGGTCACTGATACCTGAAACCAGCGCGTCTACCAATTCCGCCACCTGGGCACACATTCGAGATAAAAAAGATGCTTTACAGCGCCGTTCATCTCTACTACAACTTCGGGGTTGTCCGTCGTTGTGGTGCGCACTATACGGACGCTCCCAAGGGCTGTAAAGCCCCTGATCAAAAAAAATTTCAAAAATTCAACCTGTTGATTCCACACGCCTATTGCCGCACTGCGGACATGCTGCTGGGGCTGTCCAAGCCCGACATTTCCGGTTTCAATAGGCCTATGCCAGAATTCATATCTATATACCCCAAGGTGAACCCCTTCTGATGGCCGATTGGCAATCCCTCGATCCCGAGGCCGCTCGCGAAGCGGAAAAATACGACAACCCTATCCCCAGCCGTGAGCTGATCCTGCAGCGCCTTGCCGACCGTGGCGAACCGGCCGCGCGCGAGGAGCTGGCGGCCGAGTTCGGTCTTTACGAAGAAGACCAGATCGAAGCCCTGCGCCGCCGCCTGCGCGCCATGGAGCGTGACGGCCAACTTATCTATACCCGGCGCGGCACCTACGCCCCGGTCGACAAACTGGACCTGATCTGCGGCCGGATCTCCGGCCACCGCGATGGTTTCGGTTTCCTCATCCCTGACGATGGCAGCGACGACCTGTTCCTCAGCCCGTCGCAAATGCGCCTGGTATTCGATGGCGACCGTGCCTTGGCGCGTGTCTCGGGGCTCGACCGTCGTGGTCGGCGTGAAGGTGTGCTGGTAGAGGTCATTTCCCGCGGCCACGAAAGCGTGGTCGGCCGCTATTTCGAAGAAGGCGGTATCGGCTATGTGACGCCGGACAACCCCAAGATCCAGCAGGAAGTGCTGGTGACCGCGGGCCGTAACGGTGGTGCCAAGATCGGCCAGTTCGTCGAAATCAAGATCACCCACTGGCCAACCCCGCGGTTCCAGCCCCAAGGCGATGTGGTCGAAGTGATCGGCAACTACATGGCGCCGGGCATGGAAATCGATGTCGCCCTGCGCAGCTATGACATCCCGCACGTCTGGCCCCAGGATGTGATCAAAGAGGCGCGCAAGTTCCGCTCCGAAGTCGAAGAGAAGGACAAGGAAAAGCGCATCGACCTGCGCCACTTGCCCTTCGTCACCATCGACGGCGAGGATGCCCGCGACTTCGACGACGCTGTTTATTGTGAGCCGCTTGGCAAGCTGCGGCTGTTCTCCGGTGGCTGGCGCCTCTATGTGGCCATCGCTGACGTGTCCAGCTACGTGCGTCTGGGCTCTGCCCTGGATGTCGAGGCGCAGCAGCGTGGCAACTCGGTGTACTTCCCTGAGCGCGTTGTACCGATGCTTCCCGAGGAGCTGTCCAACGGATTGTGCTCGCTGAACCCGCACGTCGATCGTCTGGCCATGGTCTGCGAAATGACCATGAACAAGGCCGGCCAGATGGTCGACTACCAGTTCTACGAAGGGGTGATCCACTCCCATGCCCGCCTGACCTACAACAAGGTCAGCAGCATGCTCGAGCATGCCCGCACCCGTGAGGGCAAGGCGCTGCGCGAGGAGTACAAGGAAGTCCTGCCAGACCTGAAGAACCTGTACAACCTGTACAAGGTGCTGCTGGATGCCCGTCACGCCCGCGGCGCCATTGATTTCGAAACTCAGGAAACCCGCATCATCTTCGGTGAGGAGCGCAAGATCGCGGAAATCCGCCCGACCGTGCGCAACGATGCCCACAAGCTGATCGAAGAATGCATGCTGGCGGCCAACGTCGCCACGGCCGAGTTCCTCAACAAGCATGGCGTGCCGGCGCTGTACCGCGTGCACGATGGCCCGCCACCGGAGCGCCTTGAAAAGCTGCGTGCCTTCCTGGGCGAGCTGGGCCTTAGCCTGCACAAAGGCAAAGACCCTTCGCCCAAGGACTACCAGGCACTGCTTGCAAGCATCGCCGGGCGCCCGGATTTCCACCTGATCCAGACGGTGATGCTGCGTTCGCTGAGCCAGGCGGTGTACAGCACCGACAACAACGGCCACTTCGGGTTGAACTACGAGGCGTACACGCACTTTACCTCGCCGATCCGTCGCTACCCGGACCTGCTGGTGCACCGCGCCATCCGCAGCGTCATCCGTTCCAAGGTCGATACTCCGCACGTCAAGCGTGCCGGCGCCATGAGCATTCCCAAGGCGCGTATCTATCCGTACGACGTGAACACGCTCGACCAGCTCGGCGAGCAGTGCTCCATGACCGAGCGCCGTGCCGACGAAGCCACCCGTGACGTGGTCAACTGGCTCAAGTGCGAATTCATGAAGGACCGCGTGGGCGAGACCTTCCCAGGCGTGATCACCGCGGTTACCGGTTTCGGGCTGTTTGTCGAACTGACCGATATCTACGTCGAAGGCCTGGTGCACGTCAGTGCGCTGCCGGGTGACTACTACCACTTCGACCCCGTGCATCACCGCTTGTCGGGTGAACGTACCGGGCGCAGCTTCCGTCTGGGCGACACCATCGAGGTCAAGGTCATGCGCGTTGATCTTGATGAGCGCAAGATCGACTTCGAAGTGTCCGAGCAGCAGCTCGCCGCGCCGATTGGCCGCAAGAACCGTGGTGCTGCACCGGTTGCAGGCGCTGCAGAAAAAGCCGAGCAGCAGCCGGCGGTGGAGGCCCGGGCTACCCCGAAACCGCGCAGCCGCAAGAGCGAGGCCGCCGAGGCTTATTTCCCGAAAGACGCCGTGCAGCGTAACGCCGAAGTGCGCAAAAGCCGCGAAATGAAGAAGGCGCTGATGACCGACGCGCGCACTGGCGGCCACGCTGGCAGCAAGTCGGACAAAGGCGGCAAGCCCTCCGGCAAGCCCACCAAGCACCGTAAAGGCCCACCGAAGTCCGGTGCGCCGCGCAAGAGCAAGAACAAGTCATGAGTCAGCTGGAAAAAATCTACGGCGTGCATGCCGTGCAAGCGCTGCTGCAGCACCACCCGAAGCGGGTCAAGCAGATCTGGCTGTCGGAAGGGCGCAGTGAGCCTCGCATCCAGGCGTTGCTGGCATTGGCCGCAGAAAACCGTGTGCAAGTCGGCCAGGCCGAGCGCCGTGAGCTGGATGCCTGGGTCGAGGGTGTCCACCAGGGCGTGGTTGCCGAGGTCAGCCCAAGCCAGGTGTGGGGCGAGTTGATGCTCGAGGAGTTGCTCGAGCGCACCGAAACGCCACCGCTGATCCTGGTGCTGGACGGTGTCACCGATCCGCACAACCTTGGCGCCTGCCTGCGCACCGCCGATGCTGCCGGGGCTACGGCAGTGGTGGTGCCCAAGGACAAATCTGCGACGCTGACGCCGGTGGTGCGCAAAGTGGCCTGCGGCGCAGCGGAAGTGATTCCGCTGGTGGCCGTGACCAACCTGGCGCGCACCCTGGAGAAACTTCAGCAGCGTGGCCTGTGGGTGGTGGGTACGGCCGGTGAGGCCGAGCAAGAGATCTATCAGCAGGACCTGACCGGCCCGCTGGTGATGATCATGGGCGCCGAAGGCAAGGGCATGCGCCGCCTGACCCGTGAGCACTGCGATTTTCTGGTCAAGTTGCCAATGTCGGGCAGCGTCAGCAGCCTGAACGTCTCGGTGGCTACGGGCGTTTGCCTGTTCGAGGCAGTGCGCCAGCGTCAGGCCAAACGCTGATCTTGCGCCTGTAAGGCGCCATCACCGCCAAGCCGGCACTCCACGGGTACTGCCATAGGTTCGATGCCTGTGGTGGTCCGGTGGCAGCAACTGTCGTGCTCAACGTCTAATAGCTGGCGCGATCCCTGTGGAAGCCGGCTGGCCGGCGATGAAGGGCGTGTAGGTCTAAAGTGTTTCCGGCTGTTCAAATAATCGCCAATCACCTTGCTTGTGCGCACCGCCTTCTCTACAATTGCGCCCCTTGCCGAGCTGGCAGGTGCGCATGTGCCTCCCCTCCATGGCAAGACATACAGTGTCATTCACTCCTTGTCTGACCAGATACGCTGGCAGACTACTAACCCGTAAGGAGCATTCATGCGTCATTACGAAATCATCTTCCTGGTTCACCCGGACCAGAGCGAGCAAGTCGGCGGCATGGTTGAGCGTTACACCAAGCTGATCGAAGAAGATGGTGGCAAGATCCACCGCCTGGAAGATTGGGGCCGTCGTCAACTGGCCTACGCAATCAACAATGTTCACAAGGCTCACTACGTGATGCTGAACGTTGAGTGCACCGGCAAGGCCCTGGCCGAGCTGGAAGACAACTTCCGCTACAACGATGCCGTGATCCGTAACCTGGTCATCCGTCGCGACGAAGCCGTAACCGGTCAGTCCGAGATGCTGAAGGCCGAAGAGAACCGCAGCGAGCGCCGTGAGCGTCGTGAGCGTCCTGAGCATGCTGACTCCGCCGAAGGCGACGACAGCAATGACAGCGACTCCAGCGATAACGCTGACGAGTAATCCACGGACCTTTTGAGGAGCCTATTACATGGCACGTTTCTTCCGTCGTCGTAAATTCTGCCGCTTCACTGCTGAAGACGTGAAAGAGATCGACTTCAAAGATCTCAACACCCTGAAAGCTTACGTATCCGAAACCGGCAAAATCGTTCCAAGCCGTATCACCGGTACCAAAGCTCGTTATCAGCGTCAGCTGGCTACCGCTATCAAGCGCGCCCGCTTCCTGGCCCTGCTGCCCTACACCGACAGCCACGGCCGCTGAGACCGGGTCGTCGACAAGTAGTAAGGGATAAGCATGCGAGCGTTGGCTGATTTCATCATGCGCGGTCGTGTGCAGGCCACCTTGGTGGTGGTCGTGAGTGCGGTATTACCGCTGCTGTTCTGGTTGAGTGCCGCTGCCGGGAGCCTTGTGCTGCTGCGGCGCGGGTTCAAGGACGCTTCAACGGTCATCGCTTTCGGCCTTTTGCCGGCGGTGGCCATATGGGCCTTCGGTGATCCAAGCACCTTGCTGGTGCTGGTGGGAACACTGGGGCTGGCCGCATTGTTGCGTGCCGGGCATTCCTGGAGCCGGGTGTTGTTGTCCAGTGTTGTGTTGGGGTTGGTCTACAGCCTCATCCTGGACGCGGTACTGCGCGAAACCTTCGAGGTGTTGGCCAAGGCGCTTTCCGAAGCGCTGCCGCAAGTCGAAGGCAAGCCAGTCATTCCCGGTGAGCTGATCGGCCCTGTGCTGGTCGCTTCCACAGCGGTGATGTTGCAGTTGTTCAGTGTGCTGGCTTTGATGCTGGCGCGTTATTGGCAAGCAGCGTTGTACAACCCTGGAGGCTTCGGTCGCGAGTTTCGCGCCCTGAAGTTGCCGCGGGCAGTCATGCTGGCTCTGGTTGCCGCGATGGTGTTGGGTCCGTTCATCGGCCCGCAGTTCATCGTCCTGGCTTCCGCGTCCAGCCTGGTGCTCGTCCTGGCCGGCATCGCCTTGATGCATGGGCTGGTGGCACAGGGTCGACTGGCCGGTTTCTGGCTGGTCGGCATGTATGTGACGCTGCCGCTGATAATGCAGCTGATTTATCCGTTGCTCGTGGTTTTGGCCATTGTCGACAGCCTGATTGATTTTCGCGGTCGCAAGTCCCCTGAGGGAAATGACTCCGCGAACGGTGAAGGTTAAAAGTTAAGAGGTTTTACCAAATGGAACTGATCCTGCTGGAAAAAGTCGCTAACCTGGGCAACCTGGGCGACAAAGTTAAGGTTAAGGCTGGTTACGGCCGTAACTTCCTGCTGCCATTCGGCAAGGCCACCGTTGCCAACGCCGCCAACCTGGCTGCGTTCGAAGAGCGTCGCGCCGAGCTGGAAAAAGCAGCTGCTGACCGTAAATCGTCGGCTGAAAGCCGCGCTGCCCAACTGGCTGAGCTGGAAGTGACCATCACTGCCACCGCTGGCGACGAAGGCAAGCTGTTCGGTTCGATCGGCACCCACGACATCGCTGACGCCCTGACCGCCTCCGGCGTTGAAGTGGCCAAAGCTGAAGTTCGTCTGCCGAACGGCACCATCCGTCAGGTTGGCGAATACGACGTAGCCGTGCACCTGCACAGCGACGTTGAAGCCACTGTACGTGTGGTCGTCGTAGCAGCCTAAGCTGCGCTGACTGGGTAGCTCCTTGCGGGCTGCCCGGTTAACATCGGGCACGTCCTGTTTCTGAACAGGCCGTGCCCTTTGTCTTTTTCATCCTCCAGAATTTTTTCGTGGCCATGAACGAGATCACCAATCCCGAACAGCTAGACCTGCAAACCGCTGCCCTCAAGGTGCCGCCGCATTCCATCGAGGCCGAACAGGCCGTGCTCGGTGGCCTGATGCTGGACAACAACGCCTGGGAGCGGGTGCTGGATCAGGTGTCGGATGGCGATTTCTATCGGCATGACCACCGCCTGATCTTCCGTGCCGTGCACAAGCTGGCCGACGCCAACCAGCCGTTCGACGTCGTTACCCTGCACGAGCAACTGGACAAGGAAGGCTTGTCGACCCAGGTTGGCGGCCTGGCGTACCTGGCAGAGCTTGCCAAGAACACCCCGTCGGTTGCCAACATCAAGGCCTACGCCGCGATCATTCGCGAGCGGGCAACGTTGCGCCAGCTGATCAGCATCAGCACCGACATTGCCGACAACGCCTTCAACCCGCAAGGGCGCAATGCCGCCGAAATCCTCGACGATGCCGAACGGCAGATCTTCCAGATCGCCGAGGCACGCCCCAAAACCGGCGGCCCGGTTGGGGTAAACGAACTGTTGACCCTGGCTATCGACCGGATCGACACGCTGTTCAACTCCGACAGCGATATCACCGGTGTTTCCACAGGTTTCACCGACCTGGACGAGAAAACCAGCGGCCTGCAGCCTGCCGACCTGGTCATCGTGGCCGGCCGTCCTTCGATGGGTAAGACCACCTTCGCCATGAACCTGGTTGAAAACGCCGTGTTGCGTACCGACAAGGCGGTGTTGGTGTTCTCCCTCGAGATGCCAGGTGAATCGCTGATCATGCGTATGCTCTCGTCCCTGGGCCGCATCGACCAGACCAAGGTGCGCTCTGGTCAGTTGGACGATGACGACTGGCCGCGCCTGACGTCGGCGGTCAACCTGCTCAACGACCGCAAGCTGTTCATCGACGATACCGCCGGTATCAGCCCTTCGGAGATGCGGGCCCGTACCCGCCGCCTGGCGCGTGAGCACGGTGAGATCGCCATGATCATGGTCGACTACTTGCAGCTGATGCAGATCCCGGGTTCGGCCGGTGACAACCGTACCAACGAAATCTCCGAGATCTCCCGCTCGCTAAAGGCCCTGGCGAAGGAATTCAACTGCCCGGTCATCGCCCTTTCGCAGCTCAACCGCTCTTTGGAACAGCGCCCGAACAAGCGCCCGGTCAACTCCGACTTGCGTGAATCCGGTGCAATCGAGCAGGACGCCGACGTGATCATGTTCGTGTACCGGGATGAGGTGTACCACCCGGAGACCGAGCACAAGGGCGTCGCCGAAATCATTATCGGCAAGCAGCGTAACGGCCCCATCGGCTTCGTTCGCCTGGCGTTCATCGGCAAGTACACCCGCTTCGAGAACCTCGCACCGGGCATGTACAACTTCGACGACGACGAATGAATCTGCTTTCATGCAGTTGCGTTTAACTCACTGAGTTTGCTGGGGCCCTTTGTAAGCGGCCTCAGCCGTGAAGCACTCGGTGCGCAGGGTGGTACCGGCTGCGCCGCTGTTCGCGGTTGGCCGCTCGCGCAACGTGTGCGTAGCGCTGGCTAGTTCAAGTTCCGAGCAACCTTTGCTTTCACTTCGCTGACTATCCGCCCCTCGCTCAGCGTGATCACGCGGTCAAATCGTGATAGCGCGCTTTGATCATGTGTCACACAAATCAGCCCTCTTCCTTTGAATACTTCGAACAACAGATCCCAGGTACGCTCAGCCGAGCCAGCATCAAGCCCGGCGGTGGGTTCGTCAAAGAAGTTGAATTCGCCCGGCTGATTAAGCACGCGTAGCAGCGTCAGCCTTCGTGCTTCGCCGCCCGAAATGGATTCTGCGCGTGCATCCAAATCAAGTTCGTACCAGTCCTTATGCAGGCCCAGTCGCTCAAGCCATCGTTCGATTTGAGCGCGATCATGATCATGCTCGAACAATACTGCACGGGGCAGTGGACCGGGTATGAAGTGCGCATCCTGAGGGCAGAGTCGCAAGTGACTGAACTGCTCACAAGCATCAAACTCAGCCAGGCACCTGCCGTACAGTTGAACGTGCGCACGCAACTTGTATACCGTGCCAGCCAGGGCGTGCAGAAGCGTCGATTTGCCACTTCCACTGGACCCTACCAGCGCGACCCGTTCTTCTTTGTGTAGCACCAAGGGCTGGTCGATTTGCAGTTGTACAGTGTTCCGAGCACTTAGCACGCACGGGGCGATGCGCAGCCCTGCGTTAATATCCTCTGATTTCGACTCAGCAGAGCATGTCGGACCGAACGGTGGGAGCCGAAGCCAATGTTCAAGTTTTTGTTTGTCGAGCCTGAACTGATCAAGGAGTCGCCAGGCTTCAGCAAGTTGCGCAACCCCTGCCAGCAATCCACTCACCAAGGTGAAAAGCGCAACGAGTTCGCCTAAGCTCAACTGCGGTGTTGCCAGAGCCTGATCATGGATGCCCCACATGAGCAAACCGCCACTGCCCAGGCCAATGAACAAGGTGCGCAAGCCCTGAACCCAGCCCCCACTGTGGGCTACCCGTACGGCTGCGTCGGCATATTCCGAGAGCGTATGGTTGACCGGGAGCATCGCCGCATGCTCTGCTTTTTCCAGCTTGACCGTTGCCGCGCTCGCGAAAGTATCCACCCATTGTTCCGCCAGCTCATCCTCGCGCGAGTTCACTGCTTCGATATGTGGTCGACGCCAACGCACCAGTCGATTATTTGCCCACAGATACGCGATGCTCAAAGGGACGAGCCCGATCAATACTGAAGTAGCGCCCAGGTATGCGAAGAGCGTAATCAGCACTACAGCTTCAGCGAGCACTGGCCAAGCTGAACCAATCAGAAAGCCTAACCAGCGCTCTTGGGCCGTAATTCCCCTATCCAACACCTTTACCAGTGTTCCGCCATGGAGTTGTCCATAGGCCTCGAAGCGTTTGTCCAGCAACGCTCGGCACCAGTTGACCGAAAGTTGTTTCACGCGATCCTGGCAGAGCCGCGCAAGGCACCAGGCTTGCAAAGGGGTCATCGAGGCTTGTAATGCGATAAGACATATGAAGGCTCCAACCAGAAGCTGGGTAGGCGCGGCTGAGGTGGACATGTTGTCAATGATGTCGGCCAGGATCAGAGCAGGTACGACGGTCGCGACCTTCAGGACCAATGTCGCGCTCAAGGCGGCGATGATTCCGCGATAGATATGCATGTCATTCCCTAGTGCCTTTGAATGCGCTCTGCGGCGCGACGGGAATACCTGACCTGATCAGGTGGAATCGCTCCAGTCCGGGGATGAAAACCTGTAGAACCGTGGCGAAATTCGGGTGTTCATAAACTGTGCGGTAAAATACGGCCTTATTTTGTTGTTTCAGATTGATGTGTATACGCTTGATTTGCTCGCGCACGCTGAGGCCGGTGTGCAGTGGGTGGAACGTGGGCACGGTGTAGGTGGGGCAGGGATTTAGAAGTGAAGCTAGTCGCGCTGACTCGGCAAGCATTTTTTCAGCAGCAAGGTCTTCCTGTTTTTCCTGTGGGCCATGCAGTTGTTTGCACTGAAGGTGCTCGGTTACGGCACGATACATTGCAATGGAGGGGGAGAGTGAGCTACCGGAACCTACTATGCTGAGTGAATCTTTTGTTTTGGCGGGGGAGATTGCAATGCAAAATGGCACCTCGTAGAAGTCGTGAGTCAAGAATATTTCCAGTTTTTTGGCGTGACGAAAAAGCTCGGTGTCATGAGCGAAGGTCTCTTCCAAGAACGAAGGGGACGGGCGGTAGAGTTCTGGCGCTGAGGTCAGCCCACAAAGTGATAGGTAATAAACCGACAGGGCATGGCGTTCAATTGCTTCATTAATGGCGTGTAGCAGAGCCTCGTTCTGCGTACAGCCTAGAGCTGTACCAGAGTTGGTGGCATATTTAGAGAGGAAACCTGCTGGCGTTTTTTCTATTTCGTCGATGTGTTTGATCGAGGGTGCTACCATTATTGCAGGTATCTTTATTTCGTCGTAGCTGTCCAGGGCTTGAAGTCTGAAATAAGGTATTTGACAATCAGGCGGTATGGAGTTTAGCAACCAGTCGTCAAATGGTGCTATCGACTTCAATATTTTTCCGCTGTCGATGGGGGTAGGAATAGTATTGGCGATGAAATAATGCTCCAGACTTTCGGCAAGCGCTCCAAGCTCGCAGTACTCGCCCTTTCCTGCCCCGCAAGAGACCTCTTTGTAGCTGCTGTCGTACAAATGGCAGGTGGCGACCAAGTTGTTGGTACTTGCTAATGTTGTTCTTGAATCAAGCCCCAGGTGCTGAGGCAGCCTTGTCAGGCGGTCATAGGCTTCGTCGATGTTTAACTCGCGCTCGGTAATCATCTGTGACTCCTTAGTGGTGCCAGAAGGGGCGTGCCCCTTCTGGCTTATTGCTTACAGGAGGTTGAGGAAGTCAACCTCGGATTCGGTGAATGTGTAGTTCATCACGCGAGGGATTTGCAGGGTGTTGATTTCAGAACGACGACGTCCCATGGTTAGCACTCCTTCAAAGTTGGTTTGATGCGCGTTCAGCGCATGGATGTTGTATCACTTGTTTTTTTATGAGTTCAAGAATGGAACAGGATTTGTGGTGGAAAATTCTCGTAAGATTTTTTTCCGTTGTTTGAAATGCGATTCCTACAAGTTTTTAATAGGCATAGAGAATGTTATTGTAATTAGCGAGTTAGCGTTCGCTGAGGGTTAGATGGGCTAAATACTCTGTAACAATCTAAAGGATTACGCTCGCTTCTCACGGAGTTGCGATCGTCTTCGCGCTAAGCGGGTGCAGGTGTTCTACGTACAGTCACTCTCATCCTTGGGACCGTCCCGATCTCGTCGACGTCGAAACTGTTTGGGCATATACCAGCGACCCAATCCCAAACCCCACGCCAGTCACACGGCGGATCCCGCCCCGGCCGTCGACCACCCGCCAATCCCCACGAAGGCAGTCGGATTTGGTCAAAATTTGTGCTATATTTCGCGCCCGCGATTTTCCTGCTCAATAGAACCGGTCACTGACATGCAAGCAGCCAAACCACTCTACGACTATCCCAAGTACTGGGCCGAATGCTTCGGGCCAGCACCTTTCCTGCCGATGAGCAGGGAGGAGATGGATCTGCTCGGCTGGGATTCCTGCGACATCATCATCGTGACCGGTGATGCCTACGTCGATCATCCGTCATTCGGCATGGCCATCATCGGCCGCCTGCTGGAAGCACAAGGCTTTCGCGTGGGCATCATTGCCCAGCCGAACTGGCAGTCCAAAGACGACTTCATGAAGCTTGGTGAGCCGAACCTGTTCTTCGGCGTCGCGGCGGGCAACATGGATTCGATGATCAACCGGTACACCGCAGACAAGAAAATCCGCTCTGACGATGCCTATACCCCCGGCGGCATGGCGGGCAAGCGCCCTGACCGCGCCAGCCTGGTGTACAGCCAGCGCTGCAAGGAAGCCTATAAGCACGTACCGATCGTGCTTGGGGGCATCGAGGCATCGCTGCGGCGCATCGCGCACTATGACTACTGGCAGGACAAGGTCCGCCATTCGATCCTGATCGACGCCAGCGCCGACATCCTGCTGTACGGCAACGCCGAGCGGGCGATCGTCGAGGTCGCCCAGCGCCTGTCCAGTGGCCAGAGCATCGAAAGCATCACCGATGTGCGCGGCACCGCATTCGTGCGTCGCGACACGCCCGAGGGCTGGTACGAGATCGACTCGACCCGCATCGACCGCCCTGGCCGCGTCGACAAGATCATCAACCCGTACGTCAATACCCAGGACACTCAGGCCTGTGCCATCGAGCAGGCCAAGGGCGACCAGGAAGACCCGAACGAAGCCAAAGTCGTGCAGATCCTCGACAGCCCGCGCATGACCCGGGAAAAGTCGGTGATCCGCCTGCCATCGTTCGAGAAGGTACGTAACGACCCGGTGCTCTATGCCCACGCCAACCGTGTGCTGCATCTGGAAACCAACCCGGGCAACGCTCGCGCCCTGGTGCAGAAACACGGCGAAGTGGATGTGTGGTTCAACCCGCCGCCCATTCCCATGACCACCGAGGAAATGGACTACGTGTTCGGCATGCCCTATGCCCGTATTCCGCATCCGGCCTATGGCAAGGAGCGCATCCCGGCCTACGAGATGATCCGTTTCTCGGTGAACATCATGCGTGGCTGCTTCGGCGGCTGCACGTTCTGCTCGATCACCGAGCACGAAGGCCGGATCATCCAGAACCGCTCCCACGAGTCGATCCTGCACGAAATCGAGGAAATGCGTGACAAGGTGCCGGGCTTCACCGGCGTGGTCTCTGACCTCGGCGGGCCGACGGCCAACATGTACCGCATCGCCTGCAAAAGCCCGGACATCGAGAAGCACTGCCGCAAGCCGTCGTGCGTGTTCCCCGGCATCTGCGAGAATCTCAACACCGACCACAGCTCGCTGATCGAGCTGTATCGCAAGGCACGCGCCCTGCCAGGTGTGAAGAAGATCCTGATCGCCTCGGGTCTGCGCTATGACCTGGCAGTGGAGTCGCCGGAGTACGTCAAGGAGCTGGTCACCCACCACGTGGGCGGTTACCTGAAGATTGCCCCGGAGCACACCGAGCGTGGCCCGCTGGACAAGATGATGAAGCCGGGCATCGGTTCCTATGACCGCTTCAAGCGTATGTTCGAGAAGTACTCGAAAGAGGCGGGCAAGGAGCAGTACCTGATCCCGTACTTCATCGCCGCCCACCCTGGCACCACCGACGAAGACATGATGAACCTGGCCCTGTGGCTCAAGGGCAACGGTTTCCGTGCCGACCAGGTGCAGGCGTTCTACCCCTCGCCGATGGCTTCGGCCACGGCCATGTACCACTCGGGCAAGAATCCGCTGCGCAAGGTCACTTACAAGAGTGAAGGGGTGGAGATCGTCAAGAGTGACGAGCAGCGCCGGTTGCACAAGGCGTTTCTGCGTTACCACGACCCGAAGGGTTGGCCGATGCTGCGTGAGGCGCTGGAGCGTATGGGCCGTGCCGATCTCATCGGCCCTGGCAAGCATCAGTTGATCCCGCTGCACCAGCCGCAGACCGATACTTACCAGAGTGCACGGCGCAAGAACTCGACCCCGGCCGGCAGCCACAAGGTGGGCAAGGATCAGAAGATCCTCACCCAGCACACAGGTTTGCCGCCCCGTGGCAGTGATGGCAGCAAGCCGTGGGACAAGCGTGAGAAGGCCAAGGCTGAAGCGTTCGCCCGTAATCAGCAGGCGGCCAAAGAGCGTAAGGAAGCGGCAAAAGGTGGTGGCAAAGGCAACAAGAAGCCGCGCCAGCCTGTCATCCCGCGCTAAGGCTCAAAGGGGCCGCTTTGCGGCCCATCGCCGGCAAGCCGGCTCCCACTTACCGTGCAGCCCTTGAAGGCTGAGTTTGCAGTGCAGACCTTGAATGCAGCGCCAAACCTGTGGGAGCCGGCTTGCCGGCGATGGGCTGCAGCGCAGCCCTTTTCGGATCAATCCGGTTGCTTGCCGACCCATTTGGGCTGCACCGGTGAGACAAACGAATTCATCCCGTCCAGCAGGCGCTCCGCCTGCTGCTCCAACAGCAACATCGCGCGATGCTGCGGCCGCACGAATCCTTCTTCGACGATATGGTCGAGGAACCCGCCCAACTTCTCATAGAAGCCATTTACATCAAGCAAACCTAGCGGCTTTGCGTGATACCCAAGCTGGCCCCAGGTCCAGACTTCAAACAGCTCTTCCAGCGTACCCAGGCCCCCCGGCAGGGCGATGAATGCATCGCTCAGTTCGGCCATGCGCGCCTTGCGCGCGTGCATGCCGTCAACGACCTCCAAGCGGGTCAAGCCCTTGTGGCCGATTTCGGCAGTCATCAGGCTCTGGGGGATGATGCCGATCACTTGGCCACCCGCCGCCATGGCCGCGTCGGCGACCGTGCCCATAAGGCCGACAGCGCCACCGCCATAGACCAACGTCAGGCCCCGACGTGCGATCGCCTGGCCGAGGGCGATCGCCGCTTCACGGTAAGCGGGGTTGGCACCGATGCTGGCGCCACAGAACACACAAACGGAACGTACAGGCATTGCTCTTCTCCAGTCACAGGCGTGCACAGGGTACGGCCAATGCATGGCGGTTCCAAGGCAGCTTTCATTCCGGGCGGGAGAACTCGCAGATCGCACCACTGGCGCCGTGGGCGTAGGCGGCGAGCAGGCTGTTCATGAAACTTGAGAGGGACATTGCAGTAGCTCCTAAATGAGAGGTTGTCCCATCGTCTATTAAAAGGGCATGATGTGCTCTTAGATTGGTTGTATACAATCCATTGAACAATTCTACTGGCTGCCCACTCGACGGCCCCTTGATGCACGTCAGCAAGGGGCTGAACGGTTTCAGGCAGTCTCGCAATTGATAAAACCCTGCCAAGGAGATTCATGATGTTTGCGAAAGCTGTAGCGGTATCCTTGCTGACCCTCGCCAGCGCCTCCGTCTTCGCCGCCGAGTGTTCGGTGACTGTCGACTCGACTGACCAGATGTCCTACACCACCAAGGAATTCACCGTCGACAAGAGCTGCAAAGAGTTCACCGTGAAACTGACCCATTCCGGCAACCTGCCGAAAAACGTCATGGGCCACAATCTGGTGATCAGCAAGACTGCCGACATGCAGGCCATTGCCACCGAAGGCATGAGCCAAGGCATCGACAAAGGCTACCTGAAGGAAGACAACGCCAACATCATCGCCCACACCGCGATGATCGGCGCACCAGAGAAAGAAACCGAAGTGAAGTTCGACACTTCCAAGCTGGAAGCGGGTGGCGATTACAGCTTCTTCTGCACCTTCCCGGGCCACATCTCGATGATGAAGGGCAAGGTCGTCGTCAAGTAACAGCTCGAAAGCAAAGGAGGGCTTTGCCCTCCATTCGCGACACGAGGCCGCCTCCACAGAAGATCGCACATCCCTGGAGAGGCGGCTGCGCAGCAGGCCCCATTGGCCTCAAGGGGCGAACGGCAGTTCGCGCTTGTGCTGGGTCTTGCGGTAGGTGGCGACGATGATGTCGAACGCTTCCTGCTCAACCGGCTGGCCATGCAGGAAAGCATCGATCTGCTGGTAGGTCACGCCATGCGAGGCCTCGTCAGGCTTGCCTGGCTCCAGGTCTTCCAAGTCCGCCGTGGGCACCTTCTCAACCAAAGACTCCGGCGCCCCGAAGCTGCGCGCGATGGCCCGCACCTGGTTCTTCACCAGGCCGCTCAACGGAGCCAGGTCGCATGCACCGTCACCAAACTTGGTAAAGAAGCCCATCACCGCCTCGGCGGCGTGGTCGGTGCCGATCACAAGGCCTGCACGGGCGCCTGCGATGGTGTATTGCGCAACCATGCGCGTGCGCGCCTTGACGTTGCCCACGACGAAGTCCACCAATGATGGCGAGCCGTCTTTGAGTGCCTGCACTTCTGCAGCCAGTGCACGCACGGCAGGTGCGATATCAACGGTGTGCACTTCGTCGGCGTTGATCACTTCCAGGCACGCCTGGGCGTCGTGCTCGTCATGCTGTACCTGGTAGGGCAGGCGCACGGCAATGAAGCGGTAGGCCGGGTCGCTGGTTTCGGCGCGCAACTCGTTGATGGCGCGTTGGGCGAGCAGGGCGGCAGTCAGCGAATCGACGCCCCCGCTGATGCCCAGTACCAGGGTCTTGAGACGGGCGTTGGCCAGGCAATCCTTGATGAACGCCACGCGCCGGGCGACTTCGGCCTCGAGCGCAGCGGCGTCTGCAAACGGCGGCTGCACGTTTAGCGCCTGGGCAATCTCTTGCTGAACGGCTTGCATGGGTTACTCCTTGCTGGGGATTTTGAACACGTGACGCATGTAGGCGACGAAGTTCTCGTCGCGGCACTGGGTCTTGGCGGCCTCGTCAGAGATCTTCGCCACCGGCGAGCCGTTGCAGTCGGTCATTTTAAGCACGATATTCATCGGCGCCACGCCGGGGATGTCGCAGGTCAGGTTGGTGCCGATGCCGAAACTGACGTTGATGCGCCCGCGCAGGGCACGGAATATCTGCAGCGCGCGGGTCAGGTTGAGGCCGTCGGAGAACACCAGGGTTTTGGTCATCGGGTCGATACCCAGCCTTTGGTAATGGGCGATCGCCTTTTCCGCCCAGGCCACCGGCTCACCTGAGTCATGGCGCAGGCCGTCGAAGAGTTTGGCGAAGTACAAGTCGAAATCGCCGAGGAAGGCATCCATGGTGATGCAGTCGGTCAGGGCGATGCCGAGCAGGCCGCGGTACTCTCGGACCCAGCAGTCCAGAGCGGCGATCTGGCTGTCGATCAGCCGCGGGCCGAGCTGCTGGTGGGCCATGATCCATTCGTGGGCCATGGTGCCCAACGGCTTGATATCCAGTTTCCATGCCAGGTCGACGTTGCTGGTACCGACGAAGCGGGCCGGGAAGTCATCGCGAAGTACCCGCACCACTTCCTCCTGCACGCGGCCGGAAAAGCGCCGGCGGGTGCCGAAGTCAGCCACTTGCAGCTCGGCCAGTTCGTCGTCGCTGGCGTGCGCCTGCAGCCAGTCGAACTTGCGGTAGAGCTGGTCACGGGCCTCGGCCAGGCGCATGCGCGGATGAAGGTGGCGGTTGCGCACTTCGCTGATGATGGCCAGCAGCGGGACCTCGAAGAGAATCACATGCAGCCAGGGGCCTTTGAGGCGCAGGTAAAGCTGGTCGCTCTCTATGCCGATCCGTACATAGCGCAGGTTGAAACGGAACAGGCGCAGGAAGCGCAGGAAATCGGGCTTGAGGAAGCTGATGCGTTCCAAGAAGGCGAGCTGGCCATCATCGAGGGTAAGTTCGCTCAGCCGTTCGAGCTGGTTGCGGATCTCGCCCAGGTAAGGACGCAAGTCCTCGGCATTGCGGCAGCGAAACTCCCATTCCACGTCGGCGTCGGGGTAGTTGTGCAGCACGGCCTGCATCATGGTGAGCTTATAGAAGTCGGTATCGAGCAGGTTGTGCACGATGCGCTCGGCGAATGCGCTCTCGCTCATCAAGGGTGGCTCCGGAAGCAGGACTGGCGGCCATTGTGCCAGCCTTTTAATGGTTGTTGTGGCAGTGCGGCCCCAATGCGGGCGAGCCAGCTGCCAAAGTTCTGCTTAAGCCGACTTGCCCGCGAGGGGCCAGCACCCTCAACACGGGTGTTTTTTCGTGCACCCGCCAGCCTTGAAACGGTGCTGCCTGTAGCAGTCGCGCACCAGCGGTGTGCACTTCGGTGACGTCTGCTGTTACAGGGCGGTTGCACGTAAACACTTGTCAGGGTTGCAATGATGGCACTCGCTGGTTGCTCCTTGCTCGCGCGAACGGTGGCGCTTGTCGCGTGGTAGACGGTTGCACAGTCAATAAAGAAAAGGCCGTCGGTCGCCTCGACGCAGCCCGCTCAGTGTGTTTTCCCACAGGACAAAACCAATGGCACGGCCCTTGCTCGGAGCTCAGGGCTGAGAAGTTGTAGTGCCAACCAAAAAAAACTCAAGGAGCACCACCTCATGTCGCAGACGTTTTACAAGAAAGGTTTCCTGGCACTGGCCGTGGCTACGGCACTGGGTGTTTCTTCGTATGTTCAGGCCGACGTCAAGATCGGTGTCGCGGGGCCGATGACCGGGGCTAACGCAGCGTTTGGCGAGCAGTACATGAAAGGTGCCCAGGCGGCAGCTGACAAGATCAACGCTGCCGGTGGCGTCAACGGCGAGAAAATCATCCTGGTCGAAGGCGATGATGCCTGTGAGCCGAAACAGGCTGTATCGGTTGCCAACCGCCTGGTCGATCAGGACAAGGTAATCGGTGTGGTGGGCCACTTCTGCTCCTCCAACACCATTCCCGCTTCCGAGGTGTATGACGAAGCAGGCGTGATCGCCATCACCCCTGGCTCCACCAACCCGCAGGTCACCGAGCGCGGGCTGAGCGCCATGTTCCGTATGTGCGGCCGTGATGACCAGCAGGGCATCGTTGCCGGTGACTACATCGTCGATGTGCTCAAGGGCAAGAAAGTGGCGGTACTGCACGACAAGGACACCTACGGCCAGGGCCTGGCCGATGCAACCAAGGCGCAGCTCGAGAAGCGCGGGGTCAAGCCGGTACTGTATGAAGGCCTGACCCGTGGCGAAAAAGACTTCAGCGCCGTGGTGACCAAGATCCGTTCCACCGGTGCCGACGTGGTCTACTTCGGTGGCCTGCACCCCGAAGCCGGTCCGCTGGTGCGTCAGCTGCGTGAACAAGGCCTGAAGGACGTCAAGTTCATGTCCGATGACGGCATCGTCACCGACGAACTGGTCGCAACGGCCGGCGGCGCCCAGTACGTCGACGGCGTGTACATGACCTTCGGGGCCGACCCGCGCCTGCTGCCTGACAGCAAGGCGGTGGTGGAAGAGTTCCGCAAAGCGGGTACCGAGCCTGAAGGCTACACCCTCTACGCCTACGCTTCGCTGCAAGCCTTGGCCGCTGCCTTCAACGGTGCCAAGTCGAACAAGGGCGAAGACGCTGCCAAGTGGCTCAAGGCCAACCCGGTGCAGACCGTCATGGGCGAGAAAAAGTGGGACAGCAAAGGCGACCTGACTGTCTCTGACTACGTGGTCTACCAGTGGGACAAGGACGGCAAGTACCACCAGCTGGATAAACAAAAATAACAACGGCAACCAGCCCGGGCCTGCGCCCGGGCCGATGCCCCTGCGGTACCTGTCTTTATTCGGAGATCTGCACGGTTCTGCGCTGCGAGGGCCGCTTCATCCGTGGCTTGCCGTGGTCGGCGCTCGTGCAGTCTCGCTCAGGTGAGATTGCGTTATGGATGGTATTTTCCTGCAGCAACTGGTCAACGGCCTGACCCTAGGGTCGGTCTATGGCCTGATCGCCATCGGCTACACAATGGTCTACGGCATCATCGGCATGATCAACTTCGCGCACGGCGAGGTGTATATGATTTCCGCGTACCTCGCGGCAATCAGCCTGGCATTGCTGGCTTATTTCGGTATCGAGTCGTTCCCCCTGCTGATGTTGGGCACCTTGTTGTTCACCATTGTCGTCACGGGTGTGTATGGCTTCACCATTGAACGCATCGCCTACAAACCCCTGCGCAACTCCACCCGCCTGGCACCGCTGATCAGTGCCATCGGCATCTCGCTGATCCTGCAGAACTATGCGCAGATCAGCCAGGGCGCCCGCCAGCAAGGCGTGCCCACCCTGCTCGAAGGCGCCTGGCGCGTCGAAGTGGGTACCGGCTTCGTGCAGTTGACCTACACCAAGATCTTCATCCTGATTGCCGCATTCGTCGGCATGGGGCTGCTCACCTATGTGATCAAGTACACCAAGCTCGGCCGCATGTGCCGCGCCACCCAGCAAGACCGCAAGATGGCCTCGATCCTCGGTATCAACACCGACCGGGTGATCTCCTACGTGTTCGTCATCGGCGCGGTGATGGCTGCGCTTGCCGGTGTGCTGATCACCATGAACTACGGCACCTTCGACTTCTACGCCGGCTTCATTATCGGCATCAAGGCATTCACCGCGGCGGTGCTCGGCGGCATCGGCTCGCTACCCGGTGCCATGTTGGGCGGCATCATCCTGGGGATCTCCGAGTCGTTGTTCTCTGGCCTGATCAACTCCGACTACAAGGACGTGTTCAGCTTCTCGCTGCTGGTGCTGATCCTTATCTTCCGCCCACAAGGCCTGTTGGGTCGCCCGCTCGTGGCTAAGGTGTGAACATGTCCACTGCCAAAACTGCCTCCGTTGCCGAAACCCAAGGTTTCGATCTCAAACGCAGCCTGCTGGAGACCATCGTCGCCGGCCTGCTCGCGCTCATTGTCTTTGGTCCGGTCGTCGGCGTGGTGCTCGACGGCTACAGCTTCAATGCCGAACCCCGTCGCGTGGCCTGGCTGGTCGGTGGCGTGATGCTCGGGCGCTTCCTGCTCAGCCTGTACCTGCAGACCGCTGCAGGCAAACGCATGCTGCAAGGCTTCGACAGCGGCGGCTCGGGGGTGCACGTCAATGCACCGAACTACCAGTCGCGTCTGCGTTACATCATTCCGGCGCTGATCGTGATCGCCATCGTCTTCCCCATCTTCGCCAACAAGTACCTGCTGACCGTGGTCATCCTCGGCCTGATCTACGTGCTGCTGGGCCTTGGCCTGAACATCGTGGTGGGCCTGGCGGGCCTGCTCGACCTGGGCTACGTGGCGTTCTACGCCATCGGCGCCTATGGCCTGGCGCTGGGCTACCAGTACCTGGGGCTGGGGTTCTGGAGTGTGCTGCCACTGGCGGCCATCGCCGCAGCGTTGGCGGGTTGCATATTGGGCTTCCCTGTTTTGCGCATGCACGGTGACTACCTGGCGATCGTGACCCTGGGCTTTGGCGAGATCATCCGCCTGGTGCTGAACAACTGGCTGTCGTTCACCGGTGGCCCGAACGGCATGCCAGCCCCGGCGCCGACCTTCTTTGGCCTGGAGTTCGGCCGCCGAGCCAAGGATGGCGGGGTGCCGGTCCACGAGTACTTCGGCTTCGATTACAACGCTAACCTGAAGTTCGTGTTCATCTATGCCGTGCTGTTCCTGGTCGTACTGGCGGTGCTCTACATCAAGCATCGGCTGACCCGCATGCCGGTTGGCCGCGCTTGGGAAGCGCTGCGTGAAGACGAAATCGCCTGTCGCTCGATGGGCCTGAACCATGTGCTGGTCAAGCTCTCGGCCTTCACCCTGGGCGCCTCAACTGCAGGCCTTGCCGGGGTGTTCTTCGCCACCTACCAAGGCTTCGTCAACCCGTCCTCGTTCACGTTCTTCGAATCGGCGCTGATTCTGGCCATTGTCGTACTGGGCGGCATGGGTTCGACGGTGGGCGTGGTGATCGCTGCGTTCGTGCTGACCGTAGCGCCGGAACTGCTGCGAAGCTTCTCCGAATACCGGGTGTTGCTGTTCGGTGTGCTGATGGTGCTGATGATGATCTGGCGACCGCGAGGGCTGATCCGTATCAGCCGCGCCGGCGTGGTCCCACGTAAAGGAGTGGCGCCATGAGCGACGAAATCATTCTCTCGGTCGACAACCTGATGATGCAGTTCGGTGGCATCAAGGCGCTCAGCGATGTCAGCCTGAAGGTCAAACGTAACCAGATCTTCGCCCTGATCGGCCCCAACGGCGCCGGCAAGACCACGGTGTTCAACTGCCTGACCGGTTTCTACAAGGCCAGCGGCGGGCGTATCGAGCTGAACGTACGCGGCAGCCATACCAACGTCATCCAGTTGCTCGGTGAGCGCTTCCAGGCGGCGGACTTCGTTTCGCCGGCGCGTTTCGTTTCGCGCCTGTACTACAAGATGTTCGGCGGCACCCACTTGGTCAACCGCGCGGGGCTGGCGCGGACCTTCCAGAACATTCGTCTGTTCAAGGAAATGTCGGTGGTGGAAAACCTGCTGGTAGCCCAGCACATGTGGGTCAACCGCAACCTGCTGGCCGGCGTGCTCAACACCAAGGCCTACCGCAAGGCCGAAAGCGATGCCCTGGACCACGCATTCTACTGGCTGGAGGTGGTCGATCTGGTCGACTGTGCCAACCGCCTGGCCGGGGAGCTGTCGTACGGCCAGCAGCGCCGCCTGGAAATCGCCCGGGCCATGTGCACGCGGCCGAAGATCATCTGCCTGGACGAACCGGCAGCCGGCCTCAACCCGCAGGAGACCGAAGCACTCAGCCGCATGATCCGCGTGCTGCGAGACGAGCACGACATCACCGTGGTGCTGATCGAACACGACATGGGCATGGTCATGAGCATTTCCGACCATATCGTCGTGCTCGATCATGGCAACGTAATCGCCGAAGGCGCGCCGCAGGATATCCGCCACAACCCGACGGTGATCGCCGCCTACCTGGGTGCCGACGAAGAGGAACTGGTATGAGTGCACCCATTCTGGAACTGAAGGATCTGGACGTGTTCTACGGGCCTATCCAGGCATTGAAAAAGGTCTCGATGCACATCGACGAAGGTGAGACCGTGAGCCTGATCGGCGCCAACGGTGCCGGCAAGTCGACCCTGCTGATGTCCATCTTCGGCCAGCCGCGGGCGGCCTCCGGGCAGATTGTCTACCGCGGCACCGACATCACCCGCAAGTCGTCGCACTACATCGCATCCAATGGCATCGCCCAGTCGCCAGAAGGACGCCGGGTGTTCCCCGACATGAGCGTCGAGGAAAACCTGATGATGGGTACCATCCCTATCGGTGACAAATATGCCAGTGAGGACATGCAGCGCATGTTCGAGCTGTTCCCACGGTTGAAGGAGCGGCGTAACCAGCGTGCGATGACCATGTCCGGTGGTGAGCAGCAGATGCTGGCCATTGCCCGTGCGCTGATGAGCCGGCCCAAACTGCTGTTGCTCGACGAGCCTTCGCTGGGGCTGGCGCCGATCGTGGTCAAGCAGATCTTTTCGACCCTGCGCGAACTGGCCAAGACCGGGATGACCATCTTCCTGGTGGAGCAGAATGCCAACCATGCGTTGAAGTTGTCGGACCGGGCCTATGTCATGGTCAACGGCGAGATTCGCATGACCGGCACCGGGCAGGAGTTGCTAGTCAACGAAGAAGTCCGTAGCGCCTATCTGGGCGGGCACTAAGCTGGACCCGGGGCTGCTTTGCAGCCCCGATATTCGTCAAATAGAGAATGTGGACAACTTGTCGCATAGCTTTCTTGAGCCACGCCACAATTCCTGCGCAAGCCATTGTTTCCACAGGCTCATTGTTGTCCACGGATAATGTGGAACCGCCTGTGGAAAACATGGTGGCATCTCGCTGCAACCCATTGAAATCAAGGCTTGCACGGTGCTGGTTAAATGTTGACCAGTTGCCGCAGTGAGCGCTTTCAGCCGCTTTTTCACAGGCGCCAATTCAAACCCAAAACAATACGCGCGCCCTGTGGATAACTCTGTGCGAAACCCTTGGACAGACTGCTGCAAGCGGCATGTTTGAAAGCGTCGCGCCATCATAGGGCTGCGCAAGGATGACCATAGTTGGCTGAAAGGGTTCCGCCTAAGGGTCAAGTTGCCCCCAATCCGTGGGGAAAGCCTTGTGGATAACATGCGCATAGATGGCGCAGGCCCCTCTACCATGCGGGTTTTCGGGTAATGTACAAAAAATGACCAAGGGCTTCTATGGCTTGCTGACGACGCCCGTCGCGGGCATGCTGCAAAGCTTGCCGAAAATAATCCACAGCGAGGAACAGAGCATGACGTCCACCGTATTCATCACTGGCGCGACTTCCGGTTTTGGCGAAGCCTGCGCGCGCCGTTTCGCCGATGCCGGCTGGAAGCTGATCCTTACCGGCCGGCGCAAGGAGCGCCTGGACGCCCTGTGCGCCGAGCTGTCAGCCAAAACCGAAGTGCATGGCCTGGTGCTCGATGTACGTGACCGCAAAGCCATGGAGCAGGCCATCGCCAATTTGCCGGCCGGCTTCGACAAGTTGCGCGGCCTGATCAACAACGCAGGCCTGGCGCTTGGCGTCGATGCCGCGCAGAACTGCAGCCTGGATGACTGGGAGACCATGGTCGACACCAACATCAAAGGCTTGATGTTCACCACCCGCCTGCTGCTGCCGCGTCTGATCGCCTATGGCCGTGGGGCGTCGATTCTCAACGTCGGATCGGTGGCGGGTAACTATCCGTACCCGGGCAGCAACGTGTATGGCGGCACCAAGGCGTTCGTTGGCCAGTTTTCGCTGAGCCTGCGCTGCGACCTGCGCGGCACGGGCGTGCGTGTCAGCAATATCGAGCCGGGGTTGTGCGAGAGCGAGTTCTCGCTGGTGCGCCACGGCGGTGACCAGGCCAAGTACGATGCCACCTACGCCGGTGCCGAGCCGATTCAGCCGCAGGATATCGCCGAAACCATCTTCTGGATCCTCAACCAGCCGGCGCACATCAACATCAACAGCCTGGAGCTGATGCCGGTGAGCCAGGACTGGGCTGGGTTATCGATCGATCGTTCGGTGAAAGGCTGACGCCCTAGGGGCGCTTTGTCGCCCAACTGCCGGCAAGCCGGTTGCCATAGGCGTTGCGGTCGCCGCTCGCTGTGTGGCAACCGGCTTGCCGGAAGTGGCGTCAGTCAAGGCGCTGCAGGCCTTCCAGGCAAGTCGCCAGGTGGTAGGGCGTAGTCGAAGGCATGTCATGCCGGCTGACCGCACCATCACCATCGCGGCATTCATACCAGCCGCCATCGTGCAGGAAGCGTTGCTGCATTGCCTGCAACTGCTCGGCCAGCTTCGCTTCACTCCCTGGCCGTAATGCCAGCGCGCGCAGATATTCAGCCTGTGCCCAGATCCGCTGGGTCGCATCGATCACCTTGCCATCCACCGCGAGCATCGCCAGCACTGCGGCATCCTTCACTCCGCACTGCTCGGCGTAACCGAATGCGCGGTCGATCGACGCATGCAGCGGCGTGCCGCGCAGCAGTGCCGAGGTATGCAGCAGGTAGAACCACTCGAACTGATGCCCCGGCTCGAACCAGTTATCCACAGCACCGCGGGGTTTTTCCAGCATCAGGCCAGAGTGCGGCTCGATGAAGTGCGTTTGCAGGGCTTGGCACAGTTGCAGCAGTGCTTGTTGAACACCCGGGTCTTCACGCACGCAGAGCACTTGCAGGAAGGCTTCGGCCAAGTGCATCTGTGGGTTTTGCAGGGGGCCGCTGCCAAGGTCGCTCCAGTCTTCACCCAGGCTCGCTTCGTAGAGGCCGTCATTGCGGGCAAACTGCTCGCTGACGATCTCAAGGGCAGCATTGAGGGCCGACTCCACCAGGCCTTCGCGGACTTTGCCCCAGTAATGAGCGCAGGCAAACACGATGAATGCATGGGTGTAGAGGTCCTTGCGCCGGTCCAGCGGCTTGCCTTGGGCATCGATGCTGTAGAACCAGCCGCCATGTTCAGCGTCGTGGAAATGCCGCTGCAGAGAGCGGAACAGCGCTGCAGCCCGCTCGGCCGCGCCCGGTTGTTCGATGCGGCTGCTGAACAGGTACAACTGACGCGCGCAGGCCATTGCCCGGTACCGCTGCACCGGCAGCGGGTGGTGCGCGGCATCCAGGGCCTCGTAGGGCAGTGCCATTTCGGCATTCCAGCCCGGGCCGAGCCACAGCGGTACGATGCCTTCGGCGAAGTGCTGTTTGAAGCCGGCCAGTTCGGCTGGAGTTGGGCGGGGGTCGGACATGAATGCGCTCGTCACAATCGGGCAGTGCGCCATGGTAGCAGAAGTGCGCTTCAGCCCGGATTACCCAGACCCTGCCAATGCCGTGCACCGACGAAGATGAAGCGTAACTGCTGGGTTATCTTGTCCCGTGCGCTCAGGGCCTGTGGATAACCTTGCTCCGGGTTGTCGATCAGTTCCGGCAGGGTGGCAAACACGGTCTTCACCACCAGGTCGGCGATCACCGCCAGCGCTGCCTCGTTCAGGTGCTGCCAGCGTTTCATGCGCGCAAGGTCGGTGGACAGGTCGTTGCTGATACCTTGGCGCAAGCGGCCGATGGCCTGGCGCACCGCCTGCGAGCCGCCGTACTGCTCGCGGGCCAGGAACAGGAACTGTGCCCGGTTGGCGGCTACCACGTCGAGGAAGATGCGTACCGAAGCGTCGGTGATGCCGCCCAGTTCGAATTCATTGTGCCGCACCAGGCGGATGGTCTGGCGGAAGGTGTCATCGACCTCGGCCACCAGCGCCAGGCCCAGGGCGTCCATGTCGGGGAAGTGCCGATAGAACCCGGTGGGCACGATGCCGGCGGCCTTGGCCACTTCGCGCAGGCTGATGCTGCCGAAGCCACGGCCGCTTTCCATGAGCTGGCAGGCCGCGTCGAGCAGGGCCTGGCGAGTCTGTAGCTTCTGTTCGGCGCGCGGCAGCATGTCAGGTCATTGATCACATGAGAAACCTGCACTTTATTGGCTCATGGCCAAAAGTCAAAAAAAAGCAGTTTCAAGCCGCTTGCTCGCTGAGGTGGCGCGCAGCGTAATGCTCAATGTAGTTATCGCCGCTGATGGGGACCTCCAGCATCTTCATGTCCATGTTTGCCAGGCGCTTGAGAATGGAGGGCGCATACTTCACCAACAAGGCCTGTTTGCGTTTGGCCCAGCTCCGCACTTGCCTGGCCGAGGCCGCCTGGGTACGCAGCAGGGCCACTGCGTGGTGCTCTAATTGGTTCAGTAAGTAGACATCGAGGATCACTTCATCCAACGCGTCGTTTCGGGCATTGGCCAGGTATCTCACGCAGGGCATGCGCACCCCCAGCAGCCTGGCCAGCAACAGCAAATCTTCGGTCTGCATGTGCCGGTTCGGTGTTCTGGCAATGCCCGAACGCAGGGCTTCGATGCACGCATCCAGGTGTTTGAGCAGGCGCTGGCGTTGTTTGCCGGTGCTGGCCTGCGTGCCAGCAGGGGCTGCCTGTTTCAGTGAGTAGGAAGCGGCTTTGAGCATGATGACCATGTTTTCGCCTTCGGCTGTGATCGCGCCGTTGTTGGTCAGCAAGTAGCCGATGATCTTGTTCGCCGAGAACATCCCTTGGGCTCCGCACCGTTCACGGCACCGCGTCAGGGTGTCCTGGCTGCCCCAGGTCGAAACCGCCTTGAGAATCGCCACCTCGTTAAGCACTTCGGGGGGCAAAGGCTTGATTGCATCACTGCCCAGCCCCGCGACGATGTGTTCCAGCCAGGCTGCGTGGACCAGGGTGGTCGCAACGTCGATGGCCATGGGGTGGCGATAGGTGGGATAGCTGAGCAGGTTGACCGGCCCCGCTGGGCTGAAGCTCTGGCGTTTCTGAGCGTAAGCGTAATTGATCTGCAGGCCCGCCATCGCTACTGCAAGGGAGCAACTGGCCATACACAGCTTGCCGGACTGAACGCGTTCGACCGAGCTGAGGAAGCGCTGGCTGCGCGTGTTCGTCAGCCGCAGGCTGCCGTCGCGGTCGAGTTCGATAATCCCTCGCTGCAGCAGTGCCTCGTACGGGAGTTCGACGTTATCGAACGAGGTCATGGCATTGTCCAGGTGCAACCCCGGCTTGTGGCCCAGCGCCGTGATTCGAATGCCGGTGCAGGCGGCGCCATCTGCCTGCAGTGGAACCAGGAATGGCAGGATGCCGACGAACTGATCCTTGACCATCAGCCGTGCCATGACGACCGCTATTTTGGGTAGCGAACTGTGCGTACTGTTCGGCATGAACTTGTAGGACTGGGCACTGGGAGAGTTAAGCATGAAGCGCTGTCGTTCAGGGTGGTAGTGCGCTTCGGTTTCCAATGAAAAAAGATTGCTTCCGTACCCCAGTTCAGTTGCCAGGTACACACCGATTGCCGTGCCATCGTTCAAGCGGCTGTAATGTTCACGCACATAGTCACTTTCATCGCCCAGGGATTTGATGGTCCCCATGCACAGGTTGTAATGAATGGAAATCATCGATGCCAGGGCGCCATCATGGATGGCACAGACTGCGTGGAGCTGGAGCAATCTGGGCAGGTCGCACAGCAAGGTATCACCTCGCATGCTGGGGTGCGCCAATACATCGATCAAGGCTTGCTTGGCATCTTCACCGGTCGTGATGGGCCTGGCGATGCGGGCCAGAAGTTCTTCGTCCAGCCAGTCCGGCCTGAGTGCTATCAGATCAGTTGTGGGATTTGTCATGCCAACGCTCCATCGCCTCATTTGTCTCAACTTAACAATGGCGATGGGGGGGCTGAAACTGGCAGAAATGATAGGTACTGGTGCAACAGGCGGGCATGCAATACCCCCGTAAAACAAAGCCCGGTCAAGTGACCGGGCCGGGAGGGGCGCAAGCGCTGTACTGCCAGTTGTTCTTTTCGGCCATGGCGTCAGCTCACGCGGCTGATTTCGACCAGGCGGTCCGAGCCACCTTCGGCAACATGGCCACTGCGTTCGATCAGACGGTCAGAACCACCTTCGGCAACACGATCATTGCGTTCGATCAGACGGTCAGAACCACCTTCGGCAACACGATCATTGCGTTCGATCAGACGGTCAGAACCACCCTCGGCAACACGATCATTGCGCTCGATCAGGCGGTCAGAACCACCCTCGGCAACACGATCATTGCGTTCGATCAGACGGTCAGAACCACCTTCGGCCACACGATCACTGCGTTCGATCAGGCGATCCGAGCCACCTTCGGCAACGGTTTTCAAGGGCTGGGCGATTTCCACAGCGCTGGAGCGCGATTCGGCGGTCAGGTGCTGGTCGGCTGCAGGCACGGCAAAAGCGTTGGCAGCAAGAATGGACAAGGTCAGGGTCAGCAGTTGGCGTTTCATGATTTGAGTGCTCCTCAGAGGGGCTGGAAAGTGGGTACGGAGCCAATGCTACGCCCGGTAACGCCAGAGAGAAGTTCATACGGATAATGGTAACAATCGATGCCATTGATAGCCGTCCAAGATGGCTCTGGCACGCGGCCTTCAAGTCGATGTATGGCTCATTGCCACCGTTGCTTTCACGCCACGGCGCACCTGCTCTATGGGCAAAACCTGAACAATGAGCCAAGAAAAACTTCGCTATCATGAGCTTCACCGATAAAACCCTGCGGGCTTTCATCAGTCCGAGACAGTGAGTGCCATCGTTGCGCCGTTATGCGCCAAGCCGTCAGGAGAATCACGCAATGACGCGTCCCGCCAGAATCCTCGTCTGGACCCTTACCAGCCTGCTGACCCTGCTGGCGATACTGGTGGTGGTGATCGCCACTTTCGACTGGAACCGCGTCAAGCCGCTGCTCAATGAGAAAGTCTCCGAAGCGTTGCACAGGCCGTTCGCGATCAATGGCAACCTGGCGGTGCATTGGCGTACTGAGCCGGAAGAAGGCGGGTGGCGTGCCTGGGTACCGTGGCCGCACTTCACTGCCGAGGACCTGACCCTGGGCAATCCCGATTGGCTGAAGGCGCCAGAGATGGTCGGCCTGGAGCGTGTGGAGTTTCGTCTGGCGCCGCTGCCACTGATATTCCAGCAGATCGTCATCCCGCGTATCGACCTGGTCAAACCCACCGCCAGCCTTGCTCGGCTGGCCGATGGCCGCGCCAACTGGACCTTCGACTTAGGCCCCAAGGATGAGAATGCGCAGCCCTCCAAGTGGCAGTTGGACATCGGCGCCATCGGTTTTGACCAAGGCAACGTAAGCCTGGACGACCAGACCCTGAAAACCAGCATGAAGGTGCAAATCGACCCGCTGGGCAAACCGATCCCGTTCAGCGAGATCGTTGGCAAAGCCAGCGCGCAAAAGGCCGGCGGTGCACAGGATTACGCCTTCGGGCTCAAGGTCCAGGGCCGCTATAAAGGTCAGCCGGTTTCCGGCACGGGCAAGATCGGTGGCCTGCTGGCGCTGCAGGACGCCAGCCAGCCGTTCCCGCTGCAGGCCGATGTGCGGGTTGCCGATACCCACGTCGTTCTCGCCGGCACCCTGACCGACCCGCGCAACCTGGGTGCGCTGGACCTTCGCTTGCGCCTGTCCGGTGCGAGCCTGGGCAACCTTTATCCGCTGACGGGGGTGACCCTGCCAGATACCCCGGCCTACTCGACCGACGGCCACCTCACGGCCAACCTGCATGCGGCCACGGGCGCGACCTTCAACTACCAAGGGTTCAACGGCAAGATAGGTGACAGTGATATCCACGGCGACCTGGCGTTCACCGCAAGCCAGCCACGGCCGAAACTCTCCGGCAAACTGGTGTCCAATCAGCTGTTGTTCAAAGACCTGGCACCACTGATCGGTGCCGACTCCAACGCCGAGCAGAAGGCCCGCGGGGGCGCCAGCAAGCAGCCTGCCGGCAAGGTGCTGCCGGTGGAGGAGTTCCGCACCGACCGCTGGCGCAGCATGGACGCCGACGTCGAGTTTGCCGGCAAGCGCATCGTTCACAGTGAACAGTTGCCATTCAATGATCTCTCCGCCCATGTGATCCTCGATGACGGTCTGCTGCGCCTGGACCCCCTGCGCTTTGGCGTGGCCGGTGGCAACCTGGCATCCAGTATTCGCCTGGATGGCCGCAGCGTGCCGCTGCAGGGGCGCGCCCGTCTGACCGCACGCGGCTTCAAGCTCAAGCAGCTGTTCCCCACCTTTGCGCCGATGCAGACCAGCTTCGGGGAACTCAACGGCGATGCCGATATCACTGGCCGCGGCAACTCGGTGGCGGCGCTGCTGGGTACGGCCAATGGCGACCTACGCTTGCTGATCAACGATGGCGCGATCAGCCGCAGCCTGATGGAGATCGCCGGGTTGAACGTGGGCAATTATGTGGTCGGCAAGCTATTTGGCGATGAGGATGTTCAGATCAATTGCGCAGCGGCCGATGTAGGTATCAAGGACGGGCTCGCGAGTACGCGCCTGTTCATATTCGATACCGAGAACGCGATCATCTATGTCAATGGCACCGCCAACTTCGCCAGCGAGCAGCTGGACTTGAAGATTACTCCGGAGTCGAAAGGCTTGCGGCTGTTCTCCCTGCGCTCGCCGCTGTATGTTCGCGGGCCGTTTGCCAAGCCCGGTGCAGGCGTGCAGGCGGTGCCGCTGGCCTTGCGCGGGGCAGGCATGGTGGCGTTGGGTGTGGTGGCAGGGCCGGCGGCGGGGTTGTTGGCACTGGTAGCACCGAGCAGTGGCGATGAGCCCAACCAGTGCACGCCGTTGTTGCAGCAGATGAAAGCCGGCAAGGCGCCGGCTGAGGTGAAGAGCAAGAGGTGAATGAACAGGGGCCGCAAAGCGGCCCCTGGTGATTACAAGCCTTCGAGAATATCCGACATGTCGTCGGCGTGTTCTTCTTCCTGAGCCAGGATGTCCTCGAAGATCCGACGCGTGGTCGGGTCCTTGTCACCAATGTACTGAATGATCTCGCGGTAGCTGTCGATCGCGATGCGTTCGGCCACCAAGTCCTCCAGCACCATCTCCTTCAAGGTGTTGCCCGCTACGTATTGAGCATGGGAGTTCTTGGTCAGGTTGTCCGGGTTGAAGTCCGGCTCGCCACCCAGCTGCACGATGCGCTCGGCCAGTTTGTCGGCGTGCTCGGCCTCTTGGTTGGCATGCTCGAGAAACTCCTCGGCAGCCACGCTCGCCTTGATCCCGCTGGCCATGAAGTAATGGCGCTTGTAGCGCAATACGCAGACAAGCTCGGTGGCCAGCGACTCATTGAGCAGGCGCAGGATTTCCTGGCGGTCGGCGTGGTAACCCTCGGTCACCGCACCTTGCTCGACGTGCTCACGGGCACGCTTGCGCAGGGTTTGCACATCGGTCAGTTCAACGTTGCTCATGGTTATCTCCAGACAAATCAGGAAGAGTGGTCAAGGTATTACGCAGGCTCAGGCGCCGTGTACGGCTTCGCTGTCCTCTTCTCGTTGTTTGCAGGTCTTGAAGCCCTTGGCATCGACATGGCCGGTGGCATCGAAACGCACGTAGTAAGGCTGCTGATGGCCATCGCGGTTGAGGATGTAGTCGTTGCAGGTGCCTCCATGCGGCAGGTCGATGGCATTTGATGGGCTGCCACCGATGGCGATGACTTTCTGCATGGTCATGCCGTTTTCAACTTGCTTGACCAGTGGCTCGTCGCGGAAGGTGACGTAGTCCACAGGGTTTTCCGGGCGGCTGCCACAGGCGGCCAGGGTCGCGCTTGCCAGAAGGATTGCCAGGGTCTGTTTGTACATGGTCCCGCTCCTTGCTCCAGGGTCTGTTCTGGTTTGGAACCGCGCGGCGCGTCAGGAGTTCGATTGCGATGCTCATTCAGGCCGCTGTAGTGTTGGCGGGTCGTCCACGCAAAGGGGCTGGGCCCATGCAGCAGGAATTGGCTACGCGATACCCGTTGGTGCTGGTGCCGGGCATGCTCGGCTTTGTCAGGGCGTTGCTGTATCCCTATTGGTTCGGCATCGTGCCGGCCTTGCGCAAGGGCGGGGCGCAGGTGTTTCCCGTGCAGGTATCGCCCTTGCACTCCAGCGAAGTGCGCGGTGAGCAGTTGCTGGCGATCATCGAAGACATCTGCCAGCGCACCGGCGCTGACAAGGTCAACCTCATCGGCCATAGCCAAGGCGCCCTGAGCGCGCGATATGCCGCTGCCAAGCGGCCAGAACGTGTGGCATCGGTGACCTCGGTGGCCGGGCCCAACCATGGCTCGGAACTGGCCGACCACCTGGCGCGTACAGCGCCGGGCGATTCTGCTCGAGGGCGCATCCTCAGGGCGGTTCTGCACGGCTTGGCGGTGCTGCTGGGGTGGCTGGAAACCGGATGGCGGCGCGCCCCATTGCCAATCGACGTGCATGCCTCGCACCAGTCGCTGACCAGTGCCGGCGTAGCGCTGTTCAACCAGGCTTATCCACAGGGCCTGCCCGACACCTGGGGCGGCGAGGGGGCGGCAGAGGTCAACGGCGTCCGTTACTATTCGTGGTCAGGCACTTTGCAACCAGGTTTCACCGACCAAGGGCGTAACCGCTTTGACGGCAGCAACCGCTTCTGCCGCCTGTTCGCCCGCAGCTTCGTCAAGGAAAAGGGCCAGTGTGACGGCATGGTCGGGCGCTTCAGTTCGCACCTGGGGCAGGTGATCGGTGATGACTACCCGCTGGACCACCTGGACATCGTCAACCAGTCGCTCGGCGCCGTGGGCAAAGGCGCCGAGCCGGTGCACCTGTTCACCGAGCACGCCGCTCGCCTCAAGGCTGCGGGGCTGTAGCCAGGCGGCGCACGGGGGTGCTCCAGCGTTCGGCGAGGATCACCCCGGCCAGGGTCAGCAGGCCGCCGATCAGGTGGTAGCTGGCCAGTTGCTCGTCGAGCACTGCGGCTGCGATCAGCGCGGTCACCAGTGGCAGCAGGTTGAAGAACAACGTGGTGCGGCTTGGCCCTAGGCGTTGCACGGCCTGCATCCACACCAGCGGCGCGATCATAGAGGCCAACACACAGGCGTATAGCACCAAGCCCACGTTATGCACATTCAGGCCGGTCTTTTCAGAAACCAGGAACAGCGGCAGCAAGACCATGATTGCTACCAGCACCTGCAGATACAGCAACTGCAAGGGCGGCAGGCGCAGCTGCCATTTCTTCAGCAGGAAGCTGTATAGCGCGTAGGCCAGGGTCGCCACCAGCATCAGCAGGTCGCCACGGTTCAGGCCTTGCTCCAGCAAGCTGCCGGGCTGGCCGGCGGAGACCACTTCCAGCACGCCGATGAACGACACCACAGCGCCGGTCAGCGCACCGTAGCTCAGCCGCTGGCCGAGCCACGCGATGGACAGGGCCAGCGACATCAAGGGCATCAGCGAGAGAATGATGCCCATGTTGGTGGCGCTGGTGATGCTGGCCGCGAAATAGGCCAGGCTTTGGTAGAGGGCCATGCCGAGCACGCCAAGGACGAAGATTCTGGCCAGGTGCGGACGGATGGCGGCGCGGTTGCGCCACACGGCCGGTAGCAGGAATGGGGTGAACAGCAGCCCTGCGAGCAGCCAGCGGTAGAAGCCGATCTCGGCAGGGTGAATGGCACCTGCGGACAGCTTGGTGACCACGGTGTTGCCGGCCCAGATGAGGATGGCGGTAAGGGGGTACAGGTAATTCATGACGCAGCGGCTCTCGGATGCTCACTAGCCCCTGTGGCAGCGTGCCCGCTTGCACAGAGGTTGTAGGGTGGCCCGGCATTATCGGTTGTCTGTCAGCAAGCCTATACTCTTATCCAGACAACCTGCCCCTTGAAGCAGACAGCATGCGCCGCAAATACCTCGACATCCCCCAGTTCGACCTGCTTCCTGCGCCGGTGTACCTGCGCCACGACGAATTCGGCGCCGATACGCACAGCGCGCCGCACCGCCACACCTGGGGCCAGCTCAACTACACCGCCCATGGCGTGATGCACCTGGACGTCGACGGCCAGCGTTTTCTGTCACCCCCGCATTACGCTGTGTGGGTGCCGCCGGATACCGAGCATGGTTGCTACAACCCGCAGGCCATCGTGTACCGCTCGGTCTATCTGGACCGCAGCCTGTGCGCCGGGCTACCGCAGCAGCCGTGCAGCCTGGTGATCAGCGATATCCTCAAGGCCATCCTCGGCGACTTCGCCCGCCGTGATGTCAAGGTGGCTCAGGACGAACGCGACCAGCGCCTGGTGCAGGTGCTGGTCGACCAGCTGCTGCAGGCACCCACCCAGACCTGCTACCTGCCCTTCGCTCATAGCGAGGGCCTGCGCCAGGTGCTCGATGCCCTCGTCGCCGAACCTGGTGACAACCGCCCGCTGGCGGACTGGGCGGCGCAGGTGCATGTCAGCGAACGCACCCTGGCGCGGCAATTTCTGCGCGAGCTGGGCATCAGCTTTGGCGAGTGGCGCCTGCGCCTGAGGTTTTTGCGGGCCATCGAGGCGCTGGAGGCCGGTTTGCCGATACAGGCCATCGCCTTCGACCTCGGCTACAGCAGCGCCTCAGCATTCATCGCCATGTTCCAGCGCCAGGCCCATTGCACGCCGGAGCAGTACCGGCGGCAAGCGCGCACGGGTGTGTAAAATTTGTTGTCTACACTCATCTGCGACACCGTGCATCGGGCGCGGGAGAGAAGGAGACCACTCCATGAAGATGCTGCACATGCCATTGCTGGCGTTGGCCGTTATGTTCAGTGCGCAGGGATTCGCCGCCACCGCTCAACAGGAAAAGATGACCTCGTGCAATGCCGACGCTTCTGCCAAGGCGCTCAAGGGCGATGAGCGCAAAGCCTTCATGAGCAACTGCCTGAAGAAAAGCGTACCGCCCACCCAGCAGGAAAAGATGAAGCTCTGCAACGCTGACGCCAGCGCCCAGGCCTTGAAGGGCGATGAGCGCAAGGCCTACATGAGTGACTGCCTGAAGAAGAAATGACCTGCGCCTATGCCTGTAGGACGAAGGCTGGCAGACTGCGGTTCTTTTCCGTTGTCTGCCGTTGAGGCTGTATGACCTTCACCCCCCGCCAGGTCACCCTGGCCAGTTGGATCATCGTATTTGCCGGCCTGCTGCTGGCGCTCCCTCTGAAATTGTTACCTAGCTTGCTGGCCGGGTTGCTGGTGTTCGAGCTGGTGAACATGCTCACGCCACGCCTGCAGCCGATCATCGCCGGGCAACGCGCGCGCTGGCTGGCGGTGGCGCTGCTGGGTACCCTGGTGGTCAGCACCCTGACCTTGCTGATCGCCGGCGCGTTCAGCTTCCTGCTGCACGAGGCAGAAAACCCCGGCGCCTCGCTGGACAAGTTCATGGCCCTGTTCGAGCGTGCCCGTGGCCAGTTGCCGCCGTTCATCGAGAGCTACCTGCCGGCCAGCGCCGCGGAATTCAAGGTGGCCATCGGTGACTGGATCAAGAGCCACCTCAGCGACCTGCAGCTGGTAGGCAAGGGCATGGCGCACATGTTCGTGACGCTGCTGATCGGCATGATTCTCGGCGCGATCATTGCGTTGCAGCGCATCCCCGACATTTCCCGGCGCAAGCCGCTGGCTGCCGCCTTGTTCGAGCGCCTGAGCCTGTTGGTGCAGGCGTTTCGCAACATCGTCTTCGCGCAGATCAAGATCTCGCTGCTCAATACCGTGTTCACCGGCATTTTCCTCGCTGTGGTGCTGCCGCTGTTCGGTGTGCACCTGCCGCTGACCAAGACGCTGATCGTGCTGACCTTCCTGCTTGGGCTGTTGCCGGTAATCGGCAACCTGATGTCCAACACGCTGATCACCATCGTTGGCATGTCGCTGTCGATCTGGGTGGCGGCGGCCGCGCTGGGGTATCTGATCGTTATCCACAAGGTCGAGTACTTCCTCAACGCGCGGATCGTGGGCGGGCAGATCAGTGCCAAGGCCTGGGAGCTGTTGCTGGCGATGCTGGTGTTCGAGGCGGCGTTCGGCCTGCCGGGCGTGGTAGCGGGGCCGGTGTACTATGCGTACCTCAAGAGTGAGCTGAAGCGGGCGGAGCTGGTTTGAAGCGGCAAGCTGCAAGCTTCAAGCTTCAAGCTTCAAGCTTCAAGCTTCAAGCTTCAAGCTTCAAGCTTCAAGCTTCAAGCTTCAAGCTTCAAGCTTCAAGCTAAAGCCGACCGCGGTGGGCCGTCTATCGCCAATCGGCTTGTAGCTTGTAGCTTGTAGCTTGTAGCTTGCGGCTTGCGGCTCAGCCGTAACGTTTGCGTGCTTCGATTGCCAGGCCGCTGCCGATGCTGCCGAAGATGTTGCCCTCCACATGCCGCGCATTGGGCAGCATCGCCGCCACGCTGTTGCGCAGCGCCGGGATGCCGCTGGAACCACCGGTGAAGAACACCGTGTCCACCTGGCCTTCGCTTACACCGGCTTTGGTCAGCAACTCCGTGACGCTGCCACGCACCCGCTCCAGCAGCCCTTCGATCGCGCCTTCGAACACCGTACGGGTCAGGTCCACGCCCAATTCGCGCTCGACGCGGCCGAGGTCGATACGGCGGCTTTCGTGGTCGGTCAGCTCAATCTTGCTGGCCTCCACCTCCATCGCCAGCCAGTGCCCGGCCCGCTGCTCGATCAGCTTGAACAGACGGTCAATGCCCAGCGTGTCCTCGATGTCATAGCGCATGCTGCCCAGTGCCAGTTGCGACTTTTGCGAGTACAGGGCGTTGATGGTGTGCCAGGTGGCCAGGTTGAGGTGATAGCTGGTCGGCATTAGCGCACCGCTCTTCATCCGGCTGCCGTAACCGAACAGCGGCATCACGCCCTGCAGGCTCAACTGCTTGTCGAAGTCGGTACCCCCGATGTGCACGCCGCCGGTGGCGAGGATGTCGCTTTGACGCTCGGCTACCTGGTGACGTTCAGGTGACAGGCGGATCAGGGTAAAGTCCGAGGTACCCCCGCCGATATCCACGATCAATACCAGCTCTTCACGGCTGATACCTGACTCATAGTCGAACGCGGCGGCAATCGGTTCGTACTGGAACGACACGTCCTTGAAGCCAATCTTGCGGGCCACGTCGGCCAGGGTGTCCTCGGCCTCCTGATCGGCGGCCTGGTCTTCGTCTACGAAGAACACCGGACGGCCCAGTACCACCTGATCGAAGCTGCGGCCGGCAGCGGTTTCGGCGCGGGTTTTCAGCTCGCCGATGAACATGCCCAGCAGGTCCTTGAACGGCAAGGCGCTGCCCAGCACGCTGGTGTCGTGCTTGATCAGCTTGGAGCCCAGCAGGCTCTTGAGCGAGCGCATCAGGCGGCCTTCGTAGCCTTCGAGGTACTCGTGCAGTGCCAGCCGGCCATACACCGGGCGGCGCTCTTCGATATTGAAGAAAACCACCGAGGGCAGGGTGATCTTGCCGTCTTCCAGGGCTATCAGCGAATCGACCCCGGGGCGGTGCCAGCCGACGGTAGAGTTGGAGGTGCCGAAGTCGATGCCCAGGGCACGGGCCGGGGATACGTCAGACATGGGAAAAGGGCTTCCGGAGGCAAAACGGCCGCGCAGTTTATGCCACTTGGCCAGAGAATCAAGACCGGTCGTCTGCCTTGAAGCAAAGCCAAGCGAACCTTGAAAGGCTATGCTTGACCCTTATCTTCAGATGCAACATGAAAATTCACATTGGTGATCCATAGATGGACTTCAAAGACTACTACAAGATACTCGGCGTAGAGCCCACGGCGGACGAGAAGGCGATCAAGGCCGCGTACCGCAAGCTGGCGCGCAAGTATCACCCTGACGTCAGCAAGGAGCGCGACGCCGAGGAGAAATTCAAAGAGGCCAACGAGGCCTACGAGGTGCTTGGCGACGCCCAGAAACGCGCCGAGTTCGACGAGATCCGCAAGTACGGCGGCCAGCACGGCCGGCCATTCCAGGCCCCGCCGGGCTGGGAGAACCGTGGCGGTGCGGGTGGTGGTTTCGAGGGCGGAGATTTCTCCGACTTCTTCAGCTCGATCTTCGGTGCGCGGGGCGGCAACCCGTTTGGCGGCGCTCGGCAACAACGCAGTGCCGGCAGGCGAGGGCAGGACGTGGAACTGGAACTGGCGATCTTCCTTGAGGAAACCCTGAGCAAGGAATCCAAGCAGATCAGCTTCCAGGTGCCGCAGACCAACGCTGTCGGCCAGCGAACCGGGTTCACCACCAAGACCTTGAACGTGAAGATCCCGGCTGGCGTGAGCGACGGCGAGCGCATCCGCCTCAAAGGCCAGGGGGCACCTGGCAGCGGTGGCGGCGCCAACGGCGACCTGTTCCTGACCATCCGCATGGCACCGCACCCCCTGTTCGATGTCGAAGGCCAGGACCTGATCATCACCGTGCCATTGGCACCGTGGGAGGCTGCTTTGGGCACCAAGGTGGCGGTGCCGACCCTGGACGGCAAGATCAACCTGACCATCCGCCCCGACAGCCAGAGCGGCCAGCGCCTGCGTGTGCCTGGCAAAGGCCTGGCGAACAAGCAGGGCGAGCGCGGCAACCTCTACGCCCAGCTCAAGGTGGTCATGCCGCCGGCATCCGACGCCTCTGCCCGCCAATTGTGGACCCAGCTTTCCGAGAAAGCGGCGTTCAACCCGAGGACACAGTGGAGTAAGTGATCATGAGCAGCACCCTGATCGTTCAACTGGACATGCGCACGCTTTGCCAGGAGGCCGATATCACGGCCGACTACGTGGTCGAGATCGTCGAGCACGGCATCGTTGAACCTTCGGGGCGAACGCCGGAGGAGTGGTTGTTCGATGATCAGGCGCCGCTGCTGGCCAGGCGTGCGGCGAAGCTGCACCAAGAGCTGGAGCTGGAGTGGGAAGGGGTGGCTCTGGCGCTGGAACTGTTGCAAGAGGTGCAGCAGTTGCGCAGTGAGAACAGCATGCTCAAACAGCGTCTGGGCAGGTTTACCCAAATGTGATGTCGACTGCACCGGCCCCATCGCCGGCAAGCCGGCTCCCACAGGGACGGTGCAGAACAACTGGTCCCCAGCTGTGGAGCAGCTGTCTTGCTCAATTTCTAAAGCCGGCGCGATCGGCGTGGGAGCCGGCTTGCCGGCGATGGGGCCCGTGCAATCAGCAAAAATCAGGCTGGCTCTGCCCCCGGGTCGAGCACCAGCTGCATGAAAGTCAAATCCAGCCAGCGCCCGAACTTCACCCCCACCTGGGGCATCTGCCCGGTCACCACGAAGCCCAGGCGCTCATGCAGGCGCACCGACGCCGCATTGCCGCTCTCGATGGCTGCGACCATCACATGCTTGCCACACCCCCGCGCGCGCTCGATCAGTGCTGCCATCAACTGCGGCCCCAGGCCCTTGCCGCGCTGATCGCCCCGGATATACACCGAATGCTCCACGGTATGGCGAAAGCCCTCGAACGGCCGCCAATCACCAAACGACGCATAGCCCAGCACACCGCTGTGATCCACTGCCACCAGAATCGGATAACCCTGCTGTGCCCGGGCCTCGAACCAGGCCTGGCGGTTGCCGAGGTCCACCGGCGTTTCGTTCCAGATCGCCGTGGTGTTGCGCACCGCGTCGTTATAGATGTCCAGGATGCCCGGCACGTCAGCGAACAGGGCATCGCGAATTTCGTGGCTCATTGCTACATCTCACTAGGTCCAGGGCTGCAGATTAAATGGTTACCAGCCCACGCACACCCTCGGCCTGCATGTTTTCGCCACGCCCGCGCTGGATGATTTCGCCACGGGCCATGACCAGATACTGGTCGGCAAGCTCCTCGGCAAAGTCATAGAACTGCTCCACCAGCAGTATGGCCATGTCGCCACGCTCAGCCAGGCGGCGGATGACGGCACCGATTTCCTTGATGACTGATGGCTGTATACCTTCTGTGGGTTCGTCGAGAATCAGCAGGCGTGGTCGGCTGGCCAGGGCGCGGCCGATAGCCAACTGCTGCTGCTGGCCGCCAGACAGGTCACCACCGCGCCGCTGCTTCATCTGTTCCAACACCGGGAACAGTTCGTAGATGAACGCAGGCACCTCACGCGCCTCGCGTGCCGGGAAGCGCGACAGGCCCATCAGCAGGTTTTCCTCGACGCTGAGCCGCGCGAAGATCTCGCGGCCCTGGGGCACGTAGGCAATACCGGCATGCACCCGTTGCTGCGGCTTGAGCGCGGTGATTGGCTTGCCTTCCCACTCCACGCGGCCTTCGCGTGACGGCACCAGGCCCATCAGGCAGCGCAGGAGGGTGGTCTTGCCCACGCCGTTGCGTCCGAGCAGGCAGGTGACTTCACCGACCTTGGCCTCGAAGGACAGGCCGCGCAGGATGTGGCTGCCGCCGTAGTACTGGTGCAATTCACTGACTTCAAGCACTTTCAATTCCTCGTTCTTGTCAGCTACAAGCCTCGGGCCGCAAGGGCAAGATAAAGCACCGCTACTGCTTGCGGCTTGCGGCTTGCCACTTGAGGCGCGCTAGCGCCCTAGATAAACCTCGACCACCCGCTCATCCGCCTGCACCTGCTCCAGCGACCCTTCTGCCAGTACGCTGCCCTGGTGCAGCACGGTCACATGGTCGGCAATGCTGCCGACAAACCCCATGTCGTGCTCCACCACCATCAGCGAATGCTTGCCGGCAAGGCCCTTGAACAGCTCAGCGGTGAACTCGGTCTCGGCATCGGTCATGCCAGCCACCGGCTCGTCGAGCAGCAACAGTTGCGGCTCCTGCACCAGCAACATGCCGATCTCGAGGAATTGTTTCTGACCATGCGACAGCAGGCCTGCCTGGCGCTGGGCCAGGGGGAGCAGGCGCAGGGTGGTCAGTACCTCCTCGATGCGTTGCTGTTGCTCACCGTTCAAGCGTGCTGCCAGGCAGGCCCAGACCGATTTTTCGGTTTTCAGTGCCAGTTCCAGGTTCTCGAACACGGTCAGCGCTTCGAACACCGTGGGCTTCTGGAACTTGCGGCCAATGCCGGCCTGGGCGATCTGGTATTCGCTCATGCGGGTCAGGTCCAGGGTATCGCCGAAGAACGCACTGCCGGTGTCGGGGCGCGTCTTGCCGGTAATCACGTCCATCATGGTGGTCTTGCCAGCACCGTTGGGGCCGATGATGCAGCGTAATTCACCCACACCGATGTACAGGTTCAAGTCATTGAGGGCCTTGAAACCATCGAAGCTGACGCTGATGCCTTCCAGGCTCAGCACCGTGCCGTGACGGGTATCGAGCCCCGCCTCCCGGCGGCTGCCCAGGCCAATGGCATCACGGCCACTGCCAAGATTGTCGAATACCGGTTCGAGCATGAATTCCGGATGCACAGGTGGCACGCCTTTCATGGCTGGCTCCTTTTCTTCAGCAGGCCGACCACACCCTTGGGCAGGTACAGGGTGACGAGGATGAACAATGCGCCGAGGAAGAACAGCCAGAATTCAGGGAAGGCAACGGTGAACCAGCTCTTCATGCCGTTGACCAAGCCTGCGCCCAGCAGCGGGCCGATCAGCGTGCCGCGCCCGCCCAGGGCTACCCAGACAGCAGCCTCGATGGAGTTGGTCGGCGACATTTCGCTGGGGTTGATGATGCCCACCTGTGGCACATAAAGTGCGCCTGCCAGGCCGCAGAGCACGGCGCTCAGCACCCACACCAGCAGCTTGAAACCCCGCGGGTCATAGCCACAGAACATCATGCGGTTTTCTGCATCGCGTACCGCGGTGAGCAGGCGGCCGAACTTGCTCTGGGTCAGGCGCCAGCACAGGTACAGGCTTGCCAGCAGCAAACCGACGGTGAGCAGGAACAGCACCGCGCGGGTGCCCTGCGCGGCAATGTCGAAGCCCAGAATCGTGCGGAAGCTGGTGAAACCGTTGTTGCCGCCAAACCCTGTCTCGTTGCGGAAGAACAGCAGCATGCCGGCGAAGGTCAGGGCCTGGGTCATGATCGAGAAATACACGCCCTTGATCCGCGAGCGGAATGCGAAGAAGCCGAACACCAGCGCCAGCAGGCCCGGCGCCAGCACCACCAGGCACAGGGCCCAGGCGAAGTGCTGGGTACCGGCCCAGTACCAAGGCAGCTCGTTCCACGACAGGAACGTCATGAACCCTGGCAGGCCGTCACCCGCGGCCTGGCGCATCAAGTACATGCCCATGGCGTAGCCACCGAGGGCGAAGAACAGTCCGTGCCCGAGCGACAGCAGCCCGGCGTAGCCCCAGACCAGGTCCAGGGCCAGGGCAACGATGGCGTAGCAGAGAATCTTGCCGACCAGCGTGAGGGTGTAGGCCGATACCTGCAATGCGTGGTCGGGCGGCAGCAACGACAGCAGCGGCATGGCCAGCAACAGCAGGACGACGACCGTGCCAATGGCGAGTGACAGGCGTGGCCCGGCTTTTTGCGAAGCGGTGACAAGCAGTGGCTGGTTCATCAGTCGATAACCCGTCCCTTGAGGGCGAACAGACCTTGCGGGCGCTTCTGGATGAACAGAATGATCAACGCAAGGATGAGGATCTTGCCAAGCACCGCGCCAATTTGCGGCTCCAGCAGCTTGTTGGCTATCCCGAGGCCGAAGGCGGCCCAGAGGCTACCGGCCAGTTGCCCGACACCGCCGAGCACCACCACCAGGAACGAGTCGATGATGTAGCTCTGGCCAAGGTCCGGGCCGACGTTGCCGACCTGGCTCAGCGCTACACCACCAAGCCCGGCAATGCCCGAGCCCAGGCCGAAGGCGAGCATGTCCACGCGCCCGGTGGACACGCCACAGCAGGCAGCCATGTTGCGGTTCTGGGTCACCGCACGCACGTTCAGGCCCAGCCGCGTGCGGTTGAGCAGCAGCCATGTCAGCAGCACCACGGCCAGCGCGAACGCAATGATCACCAGACGGTTGTAGGGCAGCACCAGGTTGGGCAGCAGCTGGATGCCTCCAGACAGCCAGGCCGGGTTGCTGACCTCGACGTTCTGCGCGCCGAACAGCAGGCGGATGGCCTGGATCAGTATCAGGCTGATGCCCCAGGTCGCCAGCAGGGTTTCCAGCGGGCGGCCGTAGAGGTGGCGGATCACCGTGCGCTCCAGCGCCATGCCCACCCCGGCGCTGACGGCGAAGGCCACAGGCAGGGCAATCAACGGGTAGAACTCGATGGCGCCGGGGGCGTAGCGCTGCAGCAGCACCTGGACCATGTAGGTGCTGTAGGCACCGAGCATGAGCATCTCGCCGTGCGCCATGTTGATCACGCCCAGCAGGCCGAAGGTGATCGCCAGGCCGAGCGCCGCCAGCAGCAGGATCGAACCCAGCGACAGGCCGCTGAACGCCTGGCCGAGCAGTTCACCGAACAGCAGCTTGCGTTTGACTTGGGCCAGGCTCGTTTCAGCGGCAGTACGCACGGCTGCGTCGGTTTCCACATCGGGCTGCAGCAAAGCCTCCAGGCGCGTGCGGGCCAAGGGGTCGCCAGTTTGGCCAAGCAGTCGTACCGCCGCCAGGCGTACGGCTGGCTCGCTGGCGCCCAGTTGCAGGTTGGCCAGTGCCAGGCCAAGCGCAGCGTGCACCGCAGTGTCGGGTTCGCTGGCAAAGCGCCGGTCGAGGAACGCCATTTGCGCCGGGCGCGCACTTTTTTGCAGTTGCTGGGCGGCGGCCAGGCGCGTGTCGCTGTTGTCGCTGAGCAACTGATGGCTGGCCAGGGCGTTATCGATCAAGCCGCGCAGGCGGTTGTTAAGACGCACCTTGCGGGTGTCATCGGCGGCGATGCGGCCCTGGCGCAGGTTTTCCAGCAGCGGCAGGCGCGCGGCTTCGGGTTGCGCCGCCCAGCCTTCGAGCAGGCGAGCCTGCTCGGCGGGCTTGGCGGTGAGGAAGAATTCGCCCTCGCTGGCCTGGGTTGCCAGGGGCAGCAGGAGCAGCAGGGTAAGGAGGATTCTGAACATGCGGGCAATCCTGAAATCGGCGGTGGATTCATCGCCGGCAAGCCGCCCCCCACAGGTTGGTGCTGTTCTCATGACCCTGTGGGGGCTGGCTTGCCAGCGAATGGGCTGCAGCGCAGCCCCAGTGCACTCAGTTGCCTTTCACTGCATAGTCAGGGCGCTTTTCGTTGCCTGGAATGAACGGGCTCCACGGCTGCGCGCGCAGCGGTTGCTCGGTTTCCCAGACCACGCTGAACTGCCCGTCATCCTGGATTTCGCCGATCATCACCGGCTTGTGCAGGTGGTGGTTGGTCTTGTCCATGGTCAGGGTGAAGCCGGACGGGGCCTTGAAGGTTTGCCCACCGAGGGCTTCGCGGACCTTGTCGACATCGGTGGACTTGGCTTTTTCCGCCGCTTGCGCCCACATGTGGATGCCCACGTAGGTGGCTTCCATCGGGTCGTTGGTCACGGCCTTGTCGGCACCCGGCAAGTTCTTGGCTTTGGCGTAGGCCTTCCAGTCTGCGACGAACTTCTGGTTGACCGGGTTATCCACCGATTCGAAGTAGTTCCAGGCGGCGAGGTGGCCTACCAGCGGCTTGGTGTCGATACCGCGCAGTTCCTCTTCACCCACCGAGAACGCCACCACCGGTACGTCGGTGGCTTTCAGGCCCTGGTTGGCCAGTTCCTTGTAGAACGGTACGTTGGAGTCGCCGTTGACGGTGGAGATGACCGCGGTTTTACCGCCCGCCGAGAACTTCTTGATGTTGGCGACGATGGTCTGGTAATCGGCGTGGCCGAACGGGGTGTAGACCTCTTCGATATCCTTGTCGGCCACGCCTTTGCTGTGCAGGAAGGCGCGCAGGATCTTGTTGGTGGTGCGCGGATAGACGTAGTCGGTGCCGAGCAGGAAGAAACGCTTTGCGCTGCCGCCGTCTTCGCTCATCAGGTATTCCACGGCGGGAATCGCTTGCTGGTTGGGCGCGGCGCCGGTGTAGAAGACGTTCGGCGACATCTCTTCGCCTTCGTACTGCACCGGGTAGAACAGCAAGCCGTTGAGCTCTTCGAACACTGGCAGCACCGACTTGCGTGACACCGAGGTCCAGCAGCCGAACACCACCGCGACCTTGTCCTGGGTCAGCAGCTGGCGGCTCTTTTCGGCGAACAGCGGCCAGTTGGATGCAGGGTCGACCACCACCGGTTCGAGCATCTTGCCGTTGACCCCGCCCTTGGCGTTGATCTCGTCGATGGTCATCAGGGCCATGTCCTTGAGCGATGTTTCGGAAATCGCCATGGTCCCGGACAGCGAATGCAGGATGCCGACCTTGATGGTCTCGGCGGCCTGGATGCTCCAGCTAAGACCCATCGCCGCAATCGATGCGCTGAGGGTAAAGGCCTTGATCAGACTGCGACGCTTCATGTGCTCTCTCCGCTGAGTTTTTTTTGGTGTTGGCCAAGCGGGGAGGGGCGTTGCAAGGGGTGTGCCGAACGGCAAAAGGTGCGTAATAGAAGGGCTGTGCGAGGTGTTGGGGCGCGGAGCCGGTCCAGGATGGTGCCTGAATGGTTTGCCTGCACAGCATTGGGGCCGCTCTGCGGCCCATCGCCGGCAAACCGGTCACAAGGGGTGCATTGTGCTGAAGAGCAACGCTGTACCTGCGAGAGCTGGCTTGCCGGCGATGGGCTGCAAGGCAGCCCCTTGGTGCATCAGCTGTTGCGCACCGCCGTTCGCGGATGGCGCTTGCTACGCACACCTTGGTAGGTGACTGCCAGCAACATGAACCAGATAGGCGTAACGATCAGCGCAGAGCGGGTGTCCGCTTCCAGGCTCAGCAGCACCAGGATGAAGGCGAAGAACGCCAGGCACACGTAGCACATGAAGCGCCCGCCCGGCATCTTGTAGGTCGACGCCTGGTGCAGCGCCGCCCGGGTTTTGCGGTACTTCAGGTACGACAGCAGGATCAGCGTCCAGACAAACATGAACAGCACCGCGGAGACCGTGGTCACCAGGGTGAATGCCTCGATCACATTCGGCACCATGTAGATCAGCACCGCGCCAAGCAGCAGGCAGGTGCACGAGAAGTACAGCCCGTTGGCCGGTACGGCGCGGCTCGACAACTTTTCGAATGCGCGCGGTGCATCGCCTTCCTGGGCCAGGCCGAAGAGCATGCGGCTGGTGGAAAACACGCCGCTGTTGGCCGACGAGGCCGCCGAGGTCAGCACTACGAAGTTGATGATGCTCGCCGCCGCCGGCAGGCCGGCCAGCACGAACAGTTCGACGAACGGGCTCTTGCCCGGCACCACGTCGCGCCAGGGGGTCACCGCCATGATCGCGATCAGTGCCAGCACGTAGAACACGATGATGCGGATCGGTATCGAGTTGATCGCCCTTGGCAGGGTGCGCTCAGGGTTCTTCGCTTCGGCGGCGGTGGTGCCGACCAGTTCGATGCCGACGAAGGCGAATACGGCGATCTGGAACCCGGCGAAAAAGCCCATCAGGCCATTGGGGAACATGCCGCCGTCATTCCACAGGTTGGCCAGCTGCGCGGTGCGCCCACTCGGCGATTCGAAACCGGTGATGACCATGTACAGGCCGGTTGCGACCAGGCCGAGGATGGCCAGGATCTTGATCAGGGCGAACCAGAACTCCATCTCACCGAACATCTTCACGGTAACCAGGTTAAGCGACAGCAGCACTGCAACGCAGGTCAGCGCGGGTATCCACTGCGGCAGGTCCGGGAACCAGAACTGTGTGTAGGCGGCAATCGCGACCACATCGGCAATACCGGTGACCACCCAACAGAACCAGTAGGTCCAGCCGGTGAAGTAGCCGGCCCAGGGGCCGAGCAGGTCGGCCGAGAAATCGATGAACGACTTGTAGTTGAGGTTCGACAGCAGCAGTTCGCCCATGGCGCGCATGACGAAGAACAGCATGAAGCCGATGATCATGTAGACGAAGAGGATCGACGGCCCCGCCAGGCTGATGGTCTTGCCCGAGCCCATGAACAGGCCGGTGCCGATGGCACCACCGATGGCGATCAGCTGGATGTGGCGGTTGGTCAGGTTACGCTGCAGGTGCTGCGCTTGAGCAGGAGGGGAAGAGGTCCGGGTCATCGGCTGCATTCCATTGAGGGTCAGTCTTTTTGTGAAAGCCGCGTAGGCTAACACGCGCGTCCCAAAACGGGGCGCGACAGATCGACTCGACTTTTCGGTAGCAGGGGCTGCTGTGCAGCCCCAATGGCCTCAGATGCTGGCCAGCACCTTGCGCCGTACCACCAGGCTGTCCACCACCCACATCACCACCATCGACACCCCAACCAGCGGGAAGATCACGCCTAGCACCACCATCACCCCTACCGCCGCCTTCCAGCGCGGCAGGTCATGGCGTAGCGCCGGCACCCCCAGGCCGCCGCTCGGCCGGCGCTTCCACCACATCACCAGCCCGCTCACCGAACCGAGCAGGATCATCAGGCACACCAGCAGAATGATGATCTGGTTCAGCGGGCCGAACATCTTGCCCTCGTGCAGCATCACGCCCACCTCGGTCGCGCGGGCCACCGGGCTGTAGTCCTGCCAGCGCACGTCGGCCAGTACCTTGCCGGTGTACTGGTCAACATGCAGGGTGGCATCGTTGCGCGGGTCGTCGGCGAACACGGCGATGGTGAATACGCCGTCGGCAGTGGTCGGCACGGTGATGCTGTAGCCGGGCTCCACCTGGCGCGCGGTGGCGAGGTCCTGAACCTGCTGCAGGCTCACCAGAGGTGCCGCTGGCCTGTTCGACATCATGTGGTGCCCGGCATGTTCGGCGTGTGCGCCAGACTGCGGCATCGGCGTGTTTTCCATGGCCCAGGGCACCGTCTGGCGGTGGGCGCTGTTCAGTTCACCGGCCTGTTGATCGGACTTGGGCACGTCATTCCACATCGCTGCCGGGAAGCGGTTCCACAAGTCGGCGTACTGTTTGCCCCACAGGCCGGTCCAGGTCATGCCGCTGAGCAGCATCAGCAGCAACAGGGCCGAACCCCAGAAGCCGCTGACCGCGTGCAGGTCGCGCCAGAGCAGCCGCCCCCGTGCTGACAGCCGTGGCCACAGCACGCCACCGCCGCTGCGCCCGCGCGGCCACCACAGGTACAGGCCGGACACCACCAGCACGATGCCCCAGCCGGCTGCCAGTTCCACCAGGCGGTCACCGAGCGTGCCGACCATCAGTTCGCCATGCAGGGCTCGGGCGACTGCCTGCAGGTTCTGCTTGGCATCCTGCTCGCCGAGGATCTTGCCGCTATAGGGGTTGACGAACACATTCAGTTCGCGCCCGCCGTCATGTACCACGAATTGCGCGCTGCGCTCGGCATCGATGGGTGGCAGATACTGGGCCACATGGCCTTTGGGGTAAGCCTGGCGCACTTCGGCCAGCATCAGGTCGGCGCCCTGGCGGTGATGGCCGGCCTCGACCACCATCAGGTCACGGTACAGCAGTGGGTCCAGTTGCGGTTTGAACAGGTAGATGATCCCGGTAATAGCCAGCAGGATCATGAACGGGGCGACGAACAGCCCCGCGTAGAAGTGCCAACGCCAGGCCAGGTTGTAGAAGGAAACGCGTGTTCCGCTCATGGGAACCTCCTGTTTGACCAGCTGAGGGGCGCAGCCAGCAGCCGCGCCCGTTGTTGTCAGAAGCTGAAATCGACCTTGGTCCAGAACGTCCGGCCGGGCTCGTTGACCGGCTGTGGATCGGACGCCGGGTAGCCGAACCCGGCGTTGCCAGCCAGGTTAAGGTGCTCGGAATAGGCCTTGTCGAACAGGTTGTCGACGCCTGCACTGAACTTGAGGTTGTTGTTCACCTTGTAGGCTCCATTGAGCGAGAACACGCCGAACCCGGCGCTTTTTTCGTAGTCCTTGCCGACCACATTGCCCTGGTTCTCGGCGATGCGGTTCTGTGCAGCCACCAGCCGCCACAAGGCCCCGGCGCTCCAGGTGTCGCGGCTGTAGGTCAGGCCCATGCGGCTTTCCAGGGGTGGCATTTGTGGCAGTGCCTTGCCGTCACTGCTGTTCTTGCCCCAGGCGTAGGCCAGGGTCGCATCGGCCTTCCAGGTTTCTGTCAGCTTGTAGGCGGCGCCCAGTTCTCCCCCCATGATGCGGGCATCGATGTTCTGCGCCTGGGAGGTGCTCATGCCCATCATGCCGTTACGGTAGTCGAACAGGATGTAGTCGCGGATCTGCCCGACATAACCCGAAGCCCAGGCTTCAAGACGCTCGTCGCGATACTGGATGCCGAAGTCGAGCTGGGTGGTCTTTTCTGGCTTGATGCCGTCGAAGGCGTTGGCTGCGCCAGGGGGCGCCAGCTGGGGCGAGAACAACTCCCAGTAGTCGGGGAAGCGCTGGGCATGGCCAAGGCCAATGTAAGTGGTGGCCGGCACCGCCGCGAGGTCGTGTTCATAACGCACGAAACCGCTGGGTAGCGTATCGGCGCGGGTATCACCTTCGGTCGCGCTGCCAGCCCGGAAATCGCGGGCAGAGGCGCGATCGAGGCGGGCGCCGGTGATCAGCCGGTCAACCCCTGTGGCGTACCAGGTCAGTTCGCCAAAGGCCCCGTAGTTATGGAAGTCGGCGTCCTTGGACCAGGGCTGGCCCTTGTGCGCATCAACGCCCATGCCACCGCGCTCGCGATGTTCGTTGGTCTGCGCGTCGATGCCACTGATCAGTTGCACGTCGGCCCAGCGCCAGGTGGCCTTGATGCGCGCGCCCAAGGTGCGGCGGTCGACATTGCTGACCATGGGCATACCCATCATGCCGCTGCCTGATGGGGTGCGCAGGCTGTAGTTGTCCATCACGTGGTCGGCGTAGTTGTAGTAGACCTGCGCCTCGACCTTGTCGAGCACCTCGCCGAGGTTGGACTTTTCAAAGCGCAGGCCCAGGCTTTCGCGCTTGAACTGCGAGCCGTCCATGCCACGGCCGGCATAGCGGGCCTCGCCGTCACCCTTACCGGCGGTGAGTTCGAGCAGGGTGTCCTGATCGGGGGTCCAGCCCAGGGTCACATCGCCGTTCCATTTGTCCCAGCGCGAGGGCACGGTGTCGCCGTTACCGTCGTGGTAGTCGTCCGAGCGCGACTGGTTGCCGACGAAGCGCGCATAGGCCTGGCTGTTGCCTGCGGCGGCGTCGAGCACCTGGTCGAAGCGGCCGTTGGAACCGGCCAGCAGGCTGGCGTTGATCCGGCTACCGAGGGTGCCGAATTTTTCCGGTTCACGTTCGAAGAGAATGGTCCCGGCAGAACCACCGGGGCCCCAGATCACGCTTTGCGGGCCTTTGATCACGGTAAGGCGGTCATAGGTTTCCGGGGCGATGTAAGAGGTCGGTGCGTCCATGCGGTTGGGGCAGGCACCGAGCATCACACCGCCATTGGTGAGGATATTCAGGCGCGAACCGAACATGCCGCGCAGCACCGGGTCACCATTGGTGCCACCGGCGCGGATGGCTGAAAAGCCAGGGATTGTCTTGAGGTAATCGGCGCCATCGCTGGCCGGCACGGGCTGGCGCGGGTCTTTGGGGTTGGTGACAACGGTCAAAGGCGAGCTGGGCGCAATGGCGGTGATCACCGTCGGGCTCAGCTCTGGCGGCGCTTGCTCGTGCGTTTCATGGCCAGGTTCGGCGGCCAGGGCCATGGGTGCGAGCAGCGAACCGCACAATACGGCGAACGTCCCTCGCAGATAGGGGGCGAATACAGGGGTGCAGCCTGACATAGTGATTCCAGTCGATCAGTCATGGGTGGGCGCGGAGCCTCCAGGCTCCGTGCGGCAGCAGGGGTCAGACACTGATCGAGGACGGTGGCGCGCGGCTGCGCGCACCGGGAAATATGGCCTGTCGGGCATGACCTTGGAGGGGGGCGGCAGGGAGGAGGGCGACGGGCAGGGCGTGCCCGGCAACCAGTGGGCTGAAGGTTTGCGGCAAGGCAGGGCAGTTGAACAACAGGCTGCAGTAGCCGCATTTCTCCCACATCACATGCACTTGGCCATCGTCGCCGTGGCCGTGATGCGAATTGCTGGCGTGACTGTGCTCCGAGGACAGCGCCATGCCCATCGGCATGCTCATGCCCGCGTGATGATCCATCGGCATCGACTGGGAGATCAGCGGGCCGATAAAGATCATCCACATGGCGAACAGGCTCAGCCAACCGCCACCGATGCGCCTGCGTTCAGGGCCGGTGGTAGGGCTGTGTCCGTTGCGTGGCAGGCTCATGAAAGCGAGCGCCAGTCAGCGAAGGGTCAGTGCGTGTGTTCGTGTGGCTGGTCTGCCGGGGGCTGCTTCTGCACGGCCACCTCGACCGTGATGTCACCGGCCTTCTCGAAATGCAGGGTCAGCGGGAAGCGCTTGCCGTCGCTGAGCAGGCTGCGGTCCTTGGGCTGCATCAGCATCACATGGTAGGCGCTGGGGGCGAAGACCACGTCCTTGCCAGCTGGCACCACTACATCACGCACCTGCTGCATCTTCATTGCGCCGTTGGCACTCATCACGTGTTCGTGCAGCTGTGCGTCAGCGGTGATCGGGCTGTCTACGCCGAGCAGGCGGTCATCGACCTTGCTGTTGTTGTGCACAATGAAGTAGGCGGCCACATTGGGCGCGTTCGGCGGCAGTTGCAGCGACCAGGGGTGAGCGATATGCAGCTCGCCTACCGTGTATTCATGGGCGTTGGCGAAAGCGCCGGGCAGCAGCAGTGCGGCCACGATGAGAGCTTGCTTGAGCATGGTGTAGGTCTCCGTTCTGTTCAGGTTCAGGTAAACAGCGTGATGAACTCAGACCAGGGGAGAGGCGCGGGGATTGAGCGCGGGCCAGAGCTGGCGCGGCGTCATTTGGTAATCGGCGGGCGGTGGCGCATGCGCAGCCGCCAACGCGGGTGGGTTGTGCAGTTGTGGCGGATAACCTGGCAGGGCCAGCAACGGCGTGGCACCCGAACAGCACCAGCAGTGCTGCATGTTCGAGTGATCGTCGCTTTGCGTGCCGAGGTCGATCTTGGCCAGAGCCTGAATGTCTACCTTGGCCTTACCAACCGCGCTGGAACAGAAAGCCCCCCACAGCAGCTGCTCGGCCGGGCCCTTGGGCGCGGCAGAGGACAGCGGCATGGCCAGCAGGTTGAACAGCACTGCGAGGCAGGCTATCCAGGCGATGTGCCGACGTGGGGGCATGGAGAGATCCGGTCAGGAATCGTGGTGGGTATTGTACGGCGCAGTATAGGTAAAAATGATGGGGTGCGGTGAAGTGACGCAGGCGGGTAGATGGGCTGCTGCGTAGCCCATCGCCGGCCATGAAGCTACTCCAGCCTTCAAGCCTTGTTACGGCCCATCAAGCCACGCACGGTCTCTTGCAAATCAGCTGGCAGCACCACCACTTTTGCATTGTTGCTGCTCGCCAGGTTCTCCATGGCGCCGACATAACGCTCACCCAGCAAGTACATGGCGGGTACCGTCTCAGTGCCCACCGCCTCTTTGACCAGCGAAATCGCCTTCGCCGAAGCCTCGGCAAGGTTGATTTGCGCTTCGGCATCGAGCTTGGCCGACTGCAGGCGCGCCTGGGCCTCGAGAATGGCGGCCTGCTTGGCACCTTCGGCACGGGTCACGTCGGCTTTACGTTCACGTTCGGCCGCGGCCTGGCGCTCCATGGCCAGCTGCATGTTCTGCGAGGGCTTTATGTCCTGGATTTCTACCGAACGGACGGTCACACCCCAGTCTTCGGTCTGTTCGGACATGGCCTCTCGCAGGCGTGCCTTGATCTGCTCGCGGCTGGACAGCGCTTCGTCCAGGTCCATGGCGCCGACGATGGCGCGCAGCGATGTCATGGTCAGGCTGGTGACGGCGAACGAGAAATTCTGCACGCCATAGGAGGCCTTCTGCGGGTCGACCACCTTGGCGAAGCACAAAGCATTGGCGACGATCACCGCGTTGTCGCGGGTGATGATTTCCTGCTCCTGCACGTCGAGGATGATGTCCTTGGTCGGCAGGCGGTAGGCGACCACGTCCATGAACGGGATGACGATGTTCAGGCCAGGCTTGAGCGTGCTGTGGTAGCGCCCCAGGCGCTCGACGATCCACTCCTCCCCCTGGGGTACGATGCGTACGCCTTTGAAGACAGTGATCAGGACGAAAACGGCGAGCGTGCCGACGACGATGAGGCTGGTCATGATGCGAACTTCCTTTTAATGCGGTTAGGCCCGGATGACCCGGGCAGTATTGCCTTCGATGGCGACAAGACGTACACGCTCGCCTGACGGGATATCGCTGTCGGCGACGCAGACCCATTCCTCGTTGCCCAGTATCGGTTTCTGAAACCGCACACGGCCTTTCTGGAATTGCGAAACGCTGCTGATCAGCAGCCCCACTTCGCCGATCACGCTGTCGGCCGTCCAGCGCACATCCGGCTGCTTGCGCCGGAACAGCTTGAACCAGAGTGCGGTGGTGACCGAGGAGAACAGCACCCACGCCAGTACCTGCATATCCAGTTGCAGGGTGGGGGCGGCGAGCGAGATGAGTGACACCAGCACGGCACCGATGCCGAACCAGATGATGAAGAACGTGGGCAGGATCAGTTCGAGCAGGATCAGCGCGATGCCGAAGACAAGCCAGATCCACCATTGCATTTCCATATGGTTGACGCCTTCCGGGGGAGAGGGGCGAGTTTACGCCAGCGCAGCGGCCCATGGCCATTCGACAGCCAGCGGAAAACTCTGAAACGGTTGTAGGACTCGAAGCGACTTACGCAAGTGCCAGCGTTGAAAGCAGCTGCGCGACTGACGTCAGCTCCAGGTCCACGGGCGGCAGTGCTGGGCGTTTCAGGATGAGCACCGGAATGCCAAGTTCCCGCGCCACCTCAAGCTTGGGCTCGGTCGCAACGCTGCCGCTGTTCTTGCTGACCAGCACATCGATAGCGCGCCGGGCGAACAGCGTCCGCTCATCGTCAAGGTGAAACGGCCCCCGCGCACCGATCACTTCGCAGCGATCGTTACCCGGGCAGGCCTGTAACGCCCTCAGGGTCCAGAACTGCTCTGGCGGAATCTCATCCAGATGCTGCAGCGGCTCGCGCCCCAAGGTGAACAACGGCCGACGGAATGGCTTGAGTGCCTGGATCAGCCCCGCCCAGTCCTCCACCTCGCGCCAGTCGTCACCGGGCTGGGCCTGCCATGCCGGGCGACGCAAGGCCCAGCACGGGATGCCCACGGCGCGTGCGGCGACGGCGGCATTGCGGCTGATCTGCGCGGCATAGGGGTGGGTGGCGTCTATCAACAACGTGATACCCGCCTCGCGCAGGTAGGCGGCCAGGCCTTCAGCCCCGCCATAGCCGCCGACCCGCACCTGGCAGGCCAGACCTTCCGGCACCCGGCCGATGCCAGCCAGGCTGTAGACATGCTGCGGCCCAAGCTGGCGGGCGATGGCCAGTGCCTCGGTGACACCGCCGAGCAGCAGGATGCGCCGGTTCATTGCACACCTGCCTTGCCGACGATGCCGCCCTGGCGGTCGATGGCGAACACTTCCACCTGCACCTGTGCAGGCACCACGCTGCGGGCGAACGCCAGGGCGTGCTCGCAAACCGCATCGCCCAGGGCTATGCCGGCGGCGTGCGCCAGCGCCAAGGCTTGCTGGCTGGTGTTGGCTGCCCTGATCGCTGCCTGCAGGTCGGCATCGGCGCCGATGTCTGCGGCCCAGCCGGCCAGTTGCGGCAGGTCGATGCTCGAGTGGCGGCTGTGCAGGTCCATGTGCCCGGCAGCCAGCTTGCTGATCTTGCCAAACCCACCGCACAGTGAAAGGCGTGGCACCGGCACCTTGCGCAGGTGCTTGAGCACCGCGCCGACAAAGTCGCCCATCTCGATCAAGGCAATTTCCGGCAGGCCGTACACGCGGCGCATGGTGTCTTCGCTGGCATTGCCGGTGCAGGCGGCGATATGGGTATAGCCATTGGTGTGGGCCACATCGATGCCCTGGTGGATGGAGGCGATGTAGGCCGCGCAGGAGAAGGGCCGCACGATGCCGCTGGTACCGAGAATCGACAACCCGCCGAGGATGCCCAGGCGCGGGTTCATGGTCTTGAGCGCCAACTGCTCGCCGCCCGCTACGTTGACCGTGACTTCGAAGCCGCCGCGGTAGGCGCAGTCGTTGGCCAGTTGCTGCAGGTGTTCGCTGATCATGCGCCGCGGTACCGGGTTGATCGCCGGCTCGCCCACGGCGAGTACCAGGCCGGGGCGGGTGACGGTACCGACACCCACCCCAGCGACAAAGCGTATGCCCGGCGCTTGCTGTAAACGCACTTGGCTGTAGAGCAGCGCACCATGGGTGACATCGGGGTCGTCGCCGGCGTCCTTGAGTGTGCCAGCTTCGGCGTGCTCGCCCTCGCGGCGGCAGAATTCCAGGCGCATCTGTACCACCTTGCCCTTGGGCAGGGTGATGCTCACGGCGTCAGCGCACACACCGGTCAACAGCAGGCGCGCTGCCGCCAGGCTGGTGGCAGTGGCGCAGCTGCCGGTGGTCAGGCCGCTGCGCAGTGGCGCAGGTTGTTCGCGGGTTTCTTCACGCATCGAGGGGCTTCACCACGTCGAGCAACGTGATCGGCAATGCCTGGCGCCAAGTGTCGAAGGCGCCCAATGGCTGGGCCTGGGCGACATGGATGCGCGTCAGTTCACCGCCGTGCAGTTGGCGAAAGTGCGCCAGTGCCAGTTCGCTTTGCAGTGTCACGGCATTGGCCACCAATCGCCCCCCTGGGCGCAGCCGCTCCCAGCACAACGGCAGCACGCCTTCCCGGGTGACGCCGCCGCCGATGAAGATCGCATCCGGGCGCTCCAGCTCGGCCAAGGCCTGCGGTGCCTTGCCGCGCACCAGTTGCAGGCCGGGGACACCCAGGGCGTCACGGTTGTACTCGATGAAGCCCTGGCGGCCCTCGTCGGCTTCGATTGCCAGTGTTCGGCAGGCCGGGTGGGCGCGCATCCACTCGATGCCGATCGAGCCACAGCCTGCGCCCACGTCCCACAGCAACTCGCCTGGCTGCGGGGCCAGGCGGGCCAGGGTGATGGCGCGTACGTCACGTTTGGTCAGCTGGCCGTCGTGCCGGAACGCATCGTCCGGCAGGCCGGCCGTGGGTGAGCGCCGCGGAGCGTCGGCAGTGGCCTGGCACTCGATGGCGACCAGGTTCAGCGCGGCCACCTGGGGCTGGGCCCAATCATCGGCGATACCCGCCAGGTGGCGTTCGGCAGGGCCGCCGAGGTGCTCGAAAACCTGCAGGCGGCTCGGCCCGAAACCGCGCTCGCGCAGCAGGGCGGCGATGGCTGCAGGGCTGTCACCGTCGTTGCTCAGCACCAGCAGGCGCATCCCGCTGTAAAGGTGGGCGTTGAGAGCGGCCAGGGGGCGTGCGACTACAGACACCACCTGCACGTCCTGCAGCGGCCAGCCAAGGCGGGCGGCGGCCAGGGCGCAGGAAGAGGGCATCGACAGTACCTGCAGCTCTTGGGCCGGCACCTGCCGCGCCAGGCTGGCGCCGACGCCGTAGAACATCGGGTCACCGCTGGCGAGCACGCACACCTGCTCACCGCGCCGGGCCAGTACCGGGGCGAGCGAGAACGGGCTCGGCCAACCCTCTCGGGCGGCGCTCACGCAGCGCGGTAACAGGGCCAGCTGACGTGGGCTGCCGATGATCCGCGAAGCGCCGAGCAGGGCGCGCCGGGCCTGCTTGCCCAGCCCACTGAAGCCGTCTTCGCCGATGCCAATTACTGTCAGCCAGGGTGTCATGTGTTTCCGATCCGCCATTTTTTGGGGGCGCGTTGCCCCCCTCAGCCGGCAAAGGGGGGCGACGCGGTGATGAATTTCTGTTCAATCGCCAGCGATGCTCGACCACCGGCTTTTCATGCCGCCGGACAAAGCAGGCATAATACCGCGCCTTCTACACTCAAGCGCATTTTCAGCGATTGCCGGACGCCCCTTTGAAGCAGGTCCATACCCCACCCGTGTCGCCCCGTCCCTCGGCTTGCCCGGGGTTGTGGCGCATCGTCAGCGCTCTGGATGGCGGGATCTGCCGGATCAAGCTGCCCGGTGGGCTGTTGCTGGCCGATCAGGCCGATGCCGTGGCGGCGGCTGCCGAGCGCTTCGCCGGTGGCGTGATCGAGGCGACCAACCGCGGCAATCTGCAGATCCGTGGCATTGGCGATGATCACGCCGGCCTGATCGAAAGCCTGCTGGCAGCAGGCCTGGGCCCCCGCGACGCTGCCAGTGACGATGTGCGCAACCTGATGCTCAGCCCTTTGGCCGGGCATGACCCCTCGATGGTGCTGGATGTTCGCCCCCTGGCCGAACACATCCTCGACCTGCTGCAAGGCACGCCGCGCTTTCATCAGTTATCGGCCAAGTTCGCCCTGCAACTGGACGGCGGCGAAGGCCTGGCGATGCTCGAGCACCCACACGATCTATGGCTTTGCGCATTGCGGCTCGAACAACGCACCTGGCTGGCGTTCGGCCTGGCCGGCTGCCCGGCTGACGGCCAGGTGCTGGGTGCGGTGCCGGTAGAGCAGGGGCTGGAATTGGTGCGTGCAGTGCTTGAGCGCTTTCTCGATCTGGCCAGCCCGGAGCAGGCGCGCATGCGCCAGTTGCTGGAAAACTGCTCAGTGGCGCGATTCATCGCGGGGCTGGGGCTGGAAATCCGCCGGGATGATGCCGTGCTCGCGTGGCGCCGCCCAGCGAGCCACCGCTCATGGCTCGGCGCCGTTCAGCAGCAGCAAGGCATGGCCCTGGGCATTGCCCCGCCGCTTGGCAGGCTCAACGCCGACATGCTGCGCGGTGCGGCGCGCATCGCCCGTGAACACGGCGATGGCAGCCTGCGCCTGAGCCCCTGGCAAAGCCTGATGCTGACCTCTATCGCTGGCACGCGCATCGCTGCGGTGCAACGTGAGCTTTCGGCCCTTGGCTGGCTGTGCCACAGCCATGAGCCCCTGGCCCGCCTGGTTGCCTGCACCGGCGCCAGCGGCTGCGCCAAGGCGCACGGCGATACCAAGGCCGATGCCGTGGCCCTGGCAGCGCTCTTGCCTGCGGGCGCGCCTGCCAGCGTGCACCTGTCTGGTTGCCCCCGATCCTGCGCCGTGGCCCATGTCGCCCCGGCCACGCTGCTGGCCCGCTCGCCGGGCCGCTATGACCTCTATTTGCGTGACGCGCGCCTGCCGGGCTTCGGCGCCCTGCGCGCCGCCAACCTCACCTTGAACGAAGCAGGCGCCATGCTCGACCTGCCGACGGAGCACCTTGATGATTGATTACATCCGCGATGGTCAGGAGATCTATCGCAATTCTTTCCGGATCATCCGTGAGGAGGCCCGGCTCGAGCGGATCCCCGCGGACCTTGAGAAACTCGCCGTTCGTGTGATCCATGCCTGCGGCATGGTCGAGGCCATCGACGGCCTGCAGTTCTCCGAAGGTGCAGGCCGCGCCGGCCGTGAGGCCCTGGCCAACGGCGCGCCGATCCTATGCGATGCGCACATGGTCGCCGAAGGTATCACCCGTGCACGCTTGCCCGCTGACAACAAAGTGATCTGCACCCTACGCGACCCGAGTGTCCCAGCCTTGGCCAAAGATGCCGGCAATACCCGCTCGGCGGTGGCCCTGGAACTGTGGCGGCCCTACCTGGAGGGCAGCGTGGTGGTGATCGGCAACGCACCGACCGCACTGTTCTACTTGCTGGAAATGATCGATGCAGGGGCACCCAAGCCTGCGCTGATCCTCGGCTTCCCGGTTGGCTTCGTCGGTGCGGCGGAGTCCAAGGCCATGCTTGCCGCAGATAGCCGAGGGGTACCCTTCGTGATCATGCAGGGCCGCCTGGGCGGTAGCGCGATGGCGGCGGCGGCGGTCAATGCCCTCGCCACGGAGGTGGAATGATGGCGCCGCGTGGACGTCTGCTGGGCCTGGGCGTAGGCCCTGGCGACCCTGAGCTGATCACCCTCAAGGCCCTGCGCTTGCTACGCGAGGCCCCGGTGGTCGCCTACTTCGTGGCCAAGGGCAAGCGTGGCAATGCCTTCGGCATCATCGAGTCGCACCTGCAGCCAGCGCAAACGCTGCTGCCGTTGGTCTATCCGGTGACCACCGAGGCGTTGCCGGCACCGTTGTCCTACGAGCAGGTCATCAGCGATTTCTATGACGAGGCCAGCGTGCAGGTGGCCGAACACCTCGATGCTGGCCGCGATGTGGCGGTGATCTGCGAAGGTGACCCGTTCTTTTACGGCTCCTACATGTACCTGCACGACCGTCTGGCGCAGCGCTATGACGCGCAAGTGATCCCTGGCGTCTGCTCGATGCTGGGCGGCGCCTCGGTACTGGGGGCCCCTTTGGTTTACCGCAACCAGAGCCTGTCGGTGCTGTCGGGCGTGCTGCCGGCCGAAGAGCTCAAGCGGCGCCTGGCCGACGCCGACGCGGCGGTAATCATGAAGCTGGGCCGCAACTTCCCCAAGGTGCGGCAGGTGCTGGGCGAACTGGGCCTGGACAGCCGAGCGCTGTACGTGGAACGGGCGACCATGGCCAATCAGAAAATCGTCGCGCTGGATCAGGTGGATCCACAGTCATCACCGTACTTCTCGCTGATCATCGTGCCGGGTGAAAAATGGCAGGGATGAGCATGCACAAGGCACCGGCGATCATCGTGCTCGGCGCTGGCAGCGTGGCCACCGCGCGGCGCATTCAGCAGCGGTATCCACAGGCAACGCTGCACGGCCTGAGTGGTCGGGTCGACCTGGCCGACCAGTATTACGAAAACTTTGGCGACACGTTGCGCGAGCTCTACCGGCAGGACACGCCGATCATTGCCCTGTGTGCGGCGGGTATCGTCATCCGTAGCCTGGCCAGCCTGCTCAGCGAGAAAGGCGCGGAGCCGCCGGTGCTGGCGGTGGCCGAGGACGGTAGTGCGGTAGTGCCGCTGCTGGGCGGGCTGAGCGGCGTCAACCTCATGGCCCGGGAGATCGCTGAGGCGCTGGGCGTGGCTCCGGCGATCACCACCAGTGGCGAGCTGCGTTTCGGCACCTGCCTGCTGAACCCACCCGAAGGCTACGCCCTGGCGGACATCGAACAGGGCAAGCGTTTCGTTTCCGATCTGCTGGCGGGCGAAGCCGTACGCATCGAGGGCGATGCGCCGTGGCTGGCTCAGGCCCAATTGCCAACCAGTGAAGCCGCCCAGCGCACCATTCATGTGGGATGCACTGCGCGCCCGGCCAGCCGTGACGAGTTGCTGATCCGCCCCCGTTCGGTGGTGGTTGCGGTGGATGCGGGCGGCCCTGAACTGGTCGAACGCGTCAATGATGCCCTGCGTGAAGCGGGCATCGCCGAGCAGTCACTGGCGTGCCTGCTGGCCGCCGAACAGGCCATGGCCGAACCGTCCTTGCTGGCAGCGGCCGAGACGCTGGGTGTCGCACTGCGTTTTGCGGCCAAAGAAAGCACGCTTGTCAGCATGGCCGCCGCAGCATTGCCGGATGCGCGCCTGATCGAGCAGGCGGGCCTGGTCATCGCGCTGGCATCGGCGCCAGTCAAGGTCAACCAGCTGGGGCGCAAGCGTGGTCGCCTGGCCGTCATCGGCCTTGGCCCTGGCGCCGCCGAGCTGATGGTGCCGGCGGTCAAAGCCGAGCTGGCACGCGCCGAGGACATTCTCGGTTACGAAACCTACGTGCGCATGGCCGGACCGTTCCGCGACGACCAGGTGCAACATTGCACCGACAATCGCGAAGAGATGCAGCGCGCGCGTCATGCTTTCGAGCTTGCTGCCCAGGGGCGCTCGGTGGTGGTGGTGTCGTCGGGTGACCCGGGGGTCTTCGCCATGGCCGCAGCCGTGCTGGAAGCGCTGCACGGGTCCTCTGACCCCGCCTGGCATCGGGTCGATCTGCAGATCCTGCCGGGGGTTTCGGCCTCGCTGGCCACCGCCGCTCAAGCGGGCGCGCCGCTGGGGCATGACTTCTGCGTGATGTCGCTGTCGGACAATCTCAAACCCTGGTCGACCATCGAACATCGGCTGGGCCTGGCAGCTCAGGCCGACCTGGTGCTGGCCTTCTACAACCCGATCTCGCGTTCGCGCCCCTGGCAGCTTGGCCGCGCGCTGGAAATCGTGCGCCAGCACCGGGATGGCGATACACCCGTAGTGCTGGGGCGTGACATCGGCAGGCCGGGGCAGACGCTCAAGGTGGTCACCCTCGCCGAGTTGGTGCCAGAGATGGTCGACATGCGCACCATGGTACTGGTCGGTTCTTCCACGACCTGCACCTTTGCCCGTGCCGAGGGTGGGCAGTGGGTCTATACCCCGCGTTGGTACCCTGTTGCGCCGTAAGTGGCGGGGCTAGCCGACCAGATAGCCCCTGATGCCGGTAAAGATGATCTGCGCCGCCAAGGCGCAGACGAACAGCCCCATCAGGCGGCTGACGATCTGCAGGCCTTGCTCACCGAGAATGCGCTCGATGCCGTGCGACAGATACAGCACCAGGCCCACGGTGAAGCTGGCCAGCGCGATACTGACGATGGCCAGTAACTTGTCGTCCCAGTGCGGCTGGCTGACGCCCATCACCAGCAGCGCGCCGATGGTGCCCGGGCCTACGGTGAGCGGGATCGTCAGCGGTACGATGGTCACGTCCTGCTGCACGTTGTCGGCCTGCACGGCCGGTTTGCCCTGGGCCATCCCCAATGCCGAGATGAACAGCACGCTGCCGGCGCCGATGCGGAAGGCATCGGCCGTGATGCCGAAAATGCCGAAGATCGCCCGCCCGAACAGGTACAGCAACACACTGGCCACCAATGCGGCGAACGCAACCTTCCAGGCTAGCTGCTTGCGCTCCTTGCTGGAGTGGCCACGGGTCAGGCTGATGAAGCACGACAGCACGAAAAACGGGCTGTAGAGCACCAGCATCTTCAGGTAGACACTGAACAACTCGTGAAGCATGAGGGTGAGTCCTTTGTCGGAGCGGCCTGGTGGCGCAGAAGGGCTGCGCAGCAACCGCAGTTCCATGCAGCGCTGCTGTAATCCAGGCCGCTGCTGCAGCGCTTTATCGTTAGGAGGTATGCAGCGGATCGGTCTTGGTTTCCCGCTGGTTCGCCCAATACTGGATCAACTCGCGCAATTGCGACAGCTCCACCGGCTTGGCCATGTGCCCATCCATGCCGGCCAGCCGTGCGCGCTCCTTGTGCTCGGCGAGGATGTGCGCGGTCAGTGCCACCACCGGGGTGCGCTGGCGCTGGTTGGCGACCTCCCAGGCGCGCAGTTGCTGGGTGGCGGAGAAGCCGTCGAGCACCGGCATTTCACAATCCATCAACACCAGGTCGTAGCGCTGGGCTTTCATGGCCTGCAGGGCTTCCTCGCCATTGCTGGCGGTATCCGGTTCGAGATTGAGTTTGCCCAGCATGCCGCGGATCACCTTGGTCGAGATGCTGTTGTCTTCGGCGACCAGCACGCGGAAGTCGCCCGGCAGCTCGTGTGTGGGCGGGGTGCCTGGCAGGGTCATCGGCACGGTCTGTTCGCGGCCGCGCTGGGCCAGCTCTTCGGCCAGGGTGGTCTTGAGCGTGTAGCCGGCCACCGGTTTGGCCAGGATGCGCTTGACCCCGGCATTGCGGGCAATGACTTTGCTCGGTGCATTGCTGATACCGGTGAGCATCACCACGAGGATGTCGTGGTTCAGGCTTGGGTCTTCCTTGATCTTGGCGGCCAGCTGCATGCCGGTCATGCCGGGCATGTTCTGGTCGAGCAAGACCGCGTCGAAATAGTCGCGCAGGTGCGCCTTGGTCCGGAGCAGGGCCAGGGCTTCTTTGCCCGAGGGCACGGCACTGACGTTCATGCCCCAAGCGCTGCACTGCTGCACCAGCACCTTGCGGCAGGTGTCGTTGTCGTCCACCACCAGCACCCGGGCGTCACGCAATGGGCTGTCGAGGTCGGCCAAGGGTTGCTCCAGCCGCGAGGGGTCGAGCGGCAGGGTCAGCCACAGGGTGTTGCCCATGCTGGTGCTGCTCTTGATGCCGAATTCGCCTTGCATCAGGCCGATCAGTTGCTTGGCGATGATCAACCCGAGGTGGCCGCCAAGCTTGTTGCTGGACAGGAAATGGTGGCTGTGCAGCTCTGCCTGCAGCAGGGCTTCGCGCTCGGCCGCAGGCAGCGGCTCGCCGCTGTCCTGCACGGCGATCCGCAGGCGCGGCACTTCGCTGCGCTGGTCCAGTGCAACGACCAGGAGGATTTCGCCGTGGTCGGTGTTTTTCAGGGCGTTTTCCAGCAGGCTGGAGAGGGCCTGACGCAGGCGCGTCGGGTCGCCGCTGATGACCCGTGGCACTTGCGGCTGGGTGAAGCTGATCAGCTCGATGTTCTGTTGTTCGGCCTTGGCGCGGAAGATGTTCAGGCAGTCTTCGATCAGGGCATTGAGGTCGAATTGCACATCGTCCAGTTCGATCTGCCGCGACTCGAGCTTGGAAATGTCGAGAATCTCGTTGATCAGTGTGAGCAGTTCGTTGCCGGCGCTGTGGATGGTCTGCACGTAGTCACGCTGCTTGACCGACAGCGGCGTGCCCAGCAGCAGTTCGGTCATGCCCAGCACGCCGTTCATGGGGGTACGGATTTCATGGCTGATCTTGGCCAGGAACTCGGCCTTGGCATTGATTTCGGCGTCACTGGCCGCCAGTGCGCGGCTGGCGCTGAAGCGCTCTTCGCTCATGCGCCGCAGGCGCTCGCTGACCGCCAGGTTGAGCAGCAGGCCGCTGGCCACGGTCAAGCCGAGCAGAATGCACAGCAGCCAGGGCGTCGAGGTGCGAGTCAGGCCGAGCAGGGCCGGCAGCAACACCAGCCCGCCCAGGTTGAACACGACCATGGCCAGGCTGAACAGGCGTGCCGGTGCATAACCTTTGTACCAGTGGTAGCTGCTGACCAGCAGCATGCTCACACTGCCCAAGGCCAGCAGGGCGTAGGTCATCAGGTTGAGCGGCAGGGTATCGACGAACAGCAGGATCAGGCCGCTGACCGCGGCCACCAGCATTTCGCCCTGCAGCAAGCGATTGAGCTGCGGTGAATTGCAGCGCGAGAAGAAGTGCTGGGTGAAATAAAGCCCCGCGAGGCCCGCCAACACCAGGGTCAGGTAGGCGGCCGGGGTTTGCGCACTGTGCCACAGGTGCCACCAGGGGCCGCTGAGGTTGAGCAGGATCAGGCCGCTGAGCAGCATCAGCCCGTGGTACAACGCAAGGACCAGGGTGGTGCTGGAGCGGGTGTATAGAAAGCGGATCAGGTTGTGCAGGATGAGCATGGCCAGGCCGCCGAAGAGCATGCCGAACAGCAATGGCTGGCCATGGTTTGAAGCGGCGACCGCCGCAGGCTCCAGGGTGATGGCCGGGCGCAGTTGATGCTCGGAGACCAGGCGCAGGTAGACGTCCACCGCGGTCGGGCTGTTCGGCAGGGGCAATACGTGATCGCTGCCACGCAGGGTCGGGCTGGCGTTGCCGGCCTGGCGGCCGTGGTGCAGCTGGCGTAGCAGCCTGTCGCCCTCCAGGGCGTAGAGATCCAGGCGTGAAAGGTCCGGGGCGAAGACCCGCAACAGTCGCTCCTGCTCACCCGGTTCGAGGCGATAGTGTAGCCACAGGGCCTGTTGCGACGGTGCTGCATCGAGGTCGCCCAGGGTCGTGGGGCTGAACTGGTTGCGATAGCGATCCGAGCGGACGTCGCTCAATTGCAGGTTGGCTTGTTCGTCGAGCAAAACGGACCAGCCTCCGCCTTGGTCGGCCGAAGCCGGGAGCAGGCAGAGCAGGGTCAGCAAGCTGACGATCAGAGCTGTGGCAATCCGAAGCCGACGCACTACGAGATCCCTTCCTAGCTGATGTGCCGTGGAGTAACTATGCGCGGCGCGCCAAGTCGAAGGCAAGGCCCCGATGGGGCCATGTCGACGAGCCGAAAGCCGCACGCGCAAGACGCTGCGGCTATCCGGTCAAGGTTATTGCTGGTGTTCACCGCGCTCGCGGGCAATGGCCCGATAGCCGATGTCGGTACGGTAGAAGCTACCGCTCCAGGTGACTTCCTTGGCGAGGCGGTAAGCCTGCTGCTGGGCATCTGCCACCGTGCTGCCCATGGCCGTGGCGCAGAGCACGCGGCCACCGTTGGTCACGACCTGGCCGTCCTTGAGCGAAGTACCGGCATGGAACACCTTGCCTTCGATCTTGGCTGCGGCCTCCAGGCCACTGATCGCGTCGCCCTTGGCGTAGTCGCCCGGGTACCCGCCGGCAGCCAGCACCACACCCAGGCTCGGGCGCGGGTCCCACTGCGCTTCGACCTTGTCCAGCGCCTTGGCGAAAGCGGCTTCGATCAACAGCACCAGGCTCGATTCCAGGCGCAGCATGACTGGCTGGGTTTCCGGGTCGCCAAAGCGGCAGTTGAACTCGATGACCTTGGGGTTGCCCGCCTTGTCGATCATCAGGCCGGCATACAGGAAGCCGGTGTACACGTTGCCTTCTTCGGCCATGCCGCGCACGGTCGGCCAGATCACCTGGTCCATCACGCGCTGGTGGACATCGGCGGTAACGACTGGGGCAGGGGAGTAGGCACCCATGCCGCCCGTGTTCGGGCCGGTGTCCTGGTCACCCACGCGCTTGTGGTCCTGGCTGGTGGCCATTGGCAGCACGTTGTGGCCGTCGACCATCACGATGAAGCTGGCTTCCTCGCCGTCGAGGAACTCTTCGATCACCACGCGCGAACCGGCTTCGCCAAAGGCGTTGCCTGCGAGCATGTCACGCACGGCGGCTTCGGCTTCTTCCAGGGTCATGGCGACGATCACGCCTTTGCCTGCAGCCAGGCCGTCGGCCTTGATCACGATCGGCGCGCCTTTTTCCTGCAGGTAGGCCAGGGCCGGCTCGATCTCGGTGAAGTTCTGGTAGTCGGCGGTCGGGATCTTGTGGCGAGCCAGGAAGTCCTTGGTGAATGCCTTGGAGCCTTCCAGCTGGGCCGCGCCCTTGGTCGGGCCGAAGCAGTCCAGGCCGCGGCTGCGGAACAGGTCGACGACACCGATGACCAGTGGCGCCTCGGGGCCCACGATGGTCAGGTCGACATTCTTCTCGGCGAAGTCTGCCAGTTGCTCAAGGGCGGTCACGTCGATGGCAACGTTCTCGCACTTGGCTTCAATGGCGGTACCGGCGTTGCCAGGGGCGACGAATACTTTCTCGACGCGTGGGTCCTGGGCGACTTTCCAGGCCAGGGCGTGCTCACGGCCGCCGCTGCCAATGATCAAAACTTTCATTACAGGCTCCTTCGGAGAAGCTGCAAGCTGCAAGCGTCAAAAGAAAGCGGTTGGCGCTGATCCTTTCACGTGCTCACAACTCAGGGATTCAAGGGGCTGTGGCTGCAAGCAGGAGCAATTTGCCCTGCTCTTGCTTGCAGCTTGCAGCGTAAAGCTTGCCGCTGCTATCAGTGGCGGAAGTGGCGCATACCGGTGAATACCATGGCGATGCCGGCTTCGTCAGCGGCAGCGATCACCTCGGCATCGCGCATCGAACCACCGGGCTGGATCACGGCGCTGATACCCACTTTAGCGGCATTGTCGATGCCATCACGGAACGGGAAGAACGCGTCCGACGCCATGACCGCACCTTGCACTTGCAGGCCGGCATGCTCTGCCTTGATGGCAGCGATGCGCGCGGAGTTGACGCGGCTCATCTGGCCAGCGCCGACGCCGATGGTCTGGCGCTGCTTGGCGTAGACGATGGCGTTGGACTTGACGAACTTGGCCACCTTCCAGGCGAAGACCAGATCGTGGATTTCCTGCTCGGTCGGTGCACGCTTGGTGACGATCTTCAGGTCTTCGGCGGTGATCATGCCGTTGTCGCGGCTCTGCACCAGCAGGCCACCGTTGACGCGCTTGAAGTCCCAACCGGCGGCACGCTCGGCTGGCCACTCGCCGCACTCCAGCAGACGTACGTTCTGCTTGGCAGCCACCACGTCGCGGGCCGCCTGGGAGATTTTCGGGGCGATGATCACTTCGACGAACTGGCGCTCGACGATGGCCTTGGCGGTTTCGCCGTCCAGTTCACGGTTGAAGGCGATGATGCCGCCGAAGGCCGACTCGCTGTCGGTGGCGTAGGCCAGGTCGTAGGCCTTGCGGATACCGCCCTCGTCCTCAGGCACCACGGCGACGCCGCAGGGGTTGGCGTGCTTGACGATGACGCAGGCCGGCTTGACGAAGCTCTTCACGCACTCCAGCGCGGCGTCGGTGTCGGCCACGTTGTTGAACGACAGCGCCTTGCCCTGCAGCTGGATGGCGGTGGAAACGCTGGCTTCGCCTTTGTTGGCTTCAACGTAGAACGCCGCGCTCTGGTGCGGGTTCTCGCCGTAGCGCATTTCCTGAGCCTTGACGAACTGGCTGTTGAAGGTGCGCGGGAACTCGCTGCGCGCTTCGGTGGACAGCGTGTCCTTGGCCTGGTCGATGGTGCCCATGTAGTTGGCGATCATGCCGTCGTACGCCGCCGTGTGCTCGAAGGCCTTGAGCATCAGGTCGAAACGCTGGGCGTAGGTCAGGCCGCCGGCCTTGAGGCCTTCGAGGACGCTGGCGTAGTCGCCGGCGTTGACCACGATGGCGACGTCCTTGTGGTTCTTGGCAGCCGAACGGACCATGGTCGGGCCGCCGATGTCGATGTTCTCGATGGCGGTCGGCAGGTCGCAGCCAGGCTTGGCAATGGTGGCTTCGAACGGGTACAGGTTGACGGCGACCAGGTCAATCGGCTTGATGCCGTGCTCGTTCATGATTGCGTCGTCGACACCGCGACGGCCGAGGATGCCGCCGTGGATCTTCGGGTGCAGGGTCTTGACCCGGCCGTCCATCATTTCGGCGAAGCCCGTGTAGTCGGCCACTTCCACCGCGTTCACGCCGTTGTCCTTGAGCAGCTTGTAGGTGCCGCCGGTGGACAGGATCTCGACACCGAGCTGCTGCAGCTCACGAGCGAATTCGAGGATACCGGTCTTGTCGGAGACGCTGATCAGGGCGCGGCGGACTGGCAGGCGGGTAGTCTGGTCGGTCATTTCGGATTCCAATAACGCGGTGGAGTCAGCAAAAAAGGCGCCTCTGTTCAGGGAGCCGCCTTTTCTGATTGGGATTCTGGCTTACAACAAGTCGTACTGCTTGAGTTTCTTGCGCAGGGTGCCTCGGTTGAGCCCGAGCATCTCGCTGGCCTTGGTCTGGTTGCCCTTGACGTAATTCATCACGCTTTCGAGCAGGGGCGCCTCTACTTCGGAGAGCACCAGGTTGTACACGTCAGTGACGGTAGCGCCTTCCAGGTGTGCGAAGTAGTTGTGCAGCGCCTTCTCGACGCTGTCACGAAGGGTCTGGCCCTCTTCGCTCGGCGTGTTGAGGTGCTGTTTGAGGTTGGCGTTGTCGCTCACGGGCGTTGTTCCACTCACTAATGTCTCGGTCATCATCGTCATGCGGCCACCCCTTGTCCGTCCTCTGTCTCAAGGCTCTGTCGACGTTCGCTGAAAAAAGCTCGAACGTTGGCGCACTGCGCTTGTGTGTCTTCCAAAGCGTTGAACCGGGAGCGAAACTCCTTGCCGCCGGGTCGTGTTGCCAGGTACCAGCCGACGTGCTTACGGGCGATACGTACGCCCATCACATCGCCATAGAAGGCGTGCAGCGCGGCAAGGTGCTCCAGCAGAATACGTTCCACTTCGTCCAGCTGCGGGGCCGGCAAATGCTGGCCCGTCCCCAGGTAATGCTCGATCTCGCGAAAGATCCAGGGCCGCCCTTGGGCGGCCCTGCCAATCAGCAGACCGTCGACGCCGGTGGCGTCCAGCACCGCCCGGGCCTTTTCTGGCGAAGTGATATCGCCGTTGGCAAAAACCGGAATGGACACCGCCTGCTTGATGGCAGCGATGGTGTCGTATTCGGCTTCGCCGGTGTACAGGTCGGCGCGTGTGCGGCCATGCACCGCCAGCGCCTGGATGCCAGCCTGCTCGGCGATTCTCGCCACGTTCAGGCCGTTCTTGTTCGCCCGGTCCCAACCGGTGCGGATCTTCAGGGTCACCGGGACGTCCACCGCGCCGACCACGGCGTGGAGAATCTCGCTGACCAGCGCTTCATCTCTCAATAAAGCAGAGCCTGCAGCTTTGTTGCAGACTTTTTTTGCCGGGCAACCCATGTTGATATCGATGATCTGGGCGCCAGCTTCGACGTTGGCCCTGGCAGCCGCTGCCATCATCTGCGCATCGCCACCGGCGATCTGTACCGAGCGCGGCTCGGGATCGCCTTCGTGAATGCGGCGCAGGCTGGACTTGCGGCTGTTCCACAGGCTCATGTCGCTGCTGACCATCTCCGACACCACCATGCCCGCGCCCAGGCGCTTGCAAAGTGTACGGAAAGGCTGGTCCGTGACCCCGGCCATGGGCGCGAGGATCAGGTTGTTACGTAGTGTATATGGGCCGATGCGTACCGCCGACATAGGTGTTCCCTGTTGTGGGGCCGAATCATTGGAGTCGAAAAAGGGTTGGCATAATACCCGCTCTCGGTGACCGGATAAAGATGGATTTGGATAAATTCTGAACAGTTGCAGGCTTATGACCAGGCGCTACAAGCTGCAAGCTGCAAGCGGCAAGAGGGAGCAGACCGGTTGTCGGCTCGCTTCTCTTGCCGCTTGCAGCTCGGCGTCTATTCGGGGGAGCGGAAGCTCAAGCTGTAATTCACCGCTCTAGGGCCAGGGTCGAGGATATCCAGGGCAATGTGGATGGGCGTCTGGCTGGGCATTTCGCCACGGCCGGCCAGTTCACCCGAGAGATACTCGCTCGGCTTGAAGCGCCGGCTGGCGATCAATTGGCCATTGAGGTCGGCAAAACGCAGCTCCAGCAGGGGGAACGGCTGGGCGAAGGGGGCGCGGTTGTAGATGATCGCGTCGACGATCAGCGCGCCCTTGAAGTCCGGGTGGCTGCGTACTACCAGGTTGCTGCTCTTGATCCGGCCAATATCGACGCGGGTAGGCACCTCACAGCCAAGCATCGGGCACAGCTGCTGGAAGAGCGGGCGATACTGGTCCTGGCGGGCCATTTCATCGAAATGGAACCACACGTACTGGAAGGCCAGCAGGCCGGCGGCCAGCAGTGTGAGCACGGTCCAGAGCACGCGCTTGCCCCAGTGGGGGTGCGGCTTTTCCCAGCCCAGTTGCAAAGGGTCGTCGACCACGTCGATGAGCGGCTCCTTGCGTGATGCACGCGAGGCCTTGGCGGTGAAGCCAGGTTCAAGGCGCTCGCCGGTCAGCCCCGGGGCAGGGGTGTCATCGTGCGCCGAAAGATGCAGATCCGTATCGCCATCATCACGGGCACTCAGGCCCTTTTCGTGAACGGGTTCGTCATCTGGCGGCAGCCGCTCGGGGAAGTCGTTGGGGTTGTCGCGCTCGGCGGGCCGATGCACGGCAGGTTCATCATCGAAGTCCAGGTCCAGGTTGCCGTCCAGCGTGGGCTCGGTGCGATCGCCCGGGGCAGGCTCCAGGTCCAGCGGCTCTGGCTTGAGCAGCACCGGGGTGGGCGCTTCGGGCTCCAGCGGCTCATGGTGATCGTCGGTCGCATTACCGAACAGCTCGTCGCCATGGGGCTCGGCGGCGGGCTCGTTACGCCGCGCCTGTAGTGCATCGACAGGGGCGGCGGGGCGCGGCTCGTCTGCCTTGCCACGGCGTTCGAGGCGGGCCAGTTCCTGGTCCAGGTCAAGTTCGTCGAGGGCTTGAGCTGTGGCTGCCCAGTCTTGCGGCTCGGCGGCTGGGCGCTCGCTGACCGGTGGCTCGGGCGCAGTGACTGGCCCAACCGCCGGGATTGGCGGCACTGCCGGGGCGGCGCTGGCGCGGTTCTGCTCCAGCAGTTGCTTCGCCGCGTTGAACACCTGCAGGCAATGGCCGCAGCGCACGACCCCACGCGCCACGCTCAATTGGTGGTGGGTGACGCGAAAGCTGGTCTGGCAATGCGGGCACTGGGTGACGAAACTGTCGGTCATGCGGCGATCCGGGAGCTGTGCAGAAAAGTATTTTAGGCCCGCTTAGCGGCGGCGACCACTGATGCGTACCCAGCCGTCGCGTACGACGATCGGGTCCAGCTCGAAGTCGGCAGCGTAGGCTGCGGCCACTTCCTCACCCTGTTCGGCGAGGATGCCAGACAATGCGAGCAGGCCGCCTGGGCGTACCAGGCCGGACAGCTGCGGCGCCAGCGAGACCAAAGGGCCTGCGAGGATATTGGCGACCAGCACGTCGGCCTGCATGGCCGGCATATGCTCGGGCAGGTACAGCGCCAGCTTCTCGTCGGCGACGCCGTTGCGCTGGGCGTTGTCACGCGAAGCTTCGATGGCCTGCACGTCGATGTCGGTACCGACCGCTTCGCGTGCGCCCAACAACAGTGCGGCAATCGCCAGAATGCCCGAACCGCAGCCGAAGTCCAGGACCTGGGTGCCTTCGAGCTGCTGGCCGTCGAGCCATTCCAGGCACAGGGCGGTGGTTGGGTGGGTGCCGGTGCCGAAGGCCAGGCCTGGGTCAAGCAGCAGGTTCACGGCGTCCTTTTCCGGCGCCTCGTGCCAGCTTGGCACGATCCACAAGCGGCGGCCGAAGCGCATTGGCTGGAAGTTGTCCATCCAGCTGCGTTCCCAATCCTGATCCTCGATCACTTCGGCCTGGTGTTCCGGCAGCTGCGTGCCGGTCAGCAGGCGCAGGTGAGCGAACACCTGTTCAGGGTCGGCGTCGGCCTCGAACAGTGCCAGCAGGTGGGTATGCGACCACAGCGGCGTGGTGTTGAGGTCGGGTTCGAAGATCGGCTGGTCTTCGGCGTCCATGAACGTGACCGACACGGCGCCGACTTCGAGCAGGGCGTCTTCGTAGGTTTCGGCTTGTTCCGGGCTGATGGCCAGGCGTACTTGCAGCCAAGGCATGGCGGGCACCTTTGGTAAATCGAGAGGGGCAGCCCGAGGCTGCGCGAAGGCTGGCAGTTTACGCGAGTGCGGGGTGTTTGTGGATGGCTTGAGGCGCTGCCTGCAGCCCAATGGCCGGCAAGCCGGCTTCCTTAGGCCCTTCAGTGTTTTTCAGTGTGGTGATCTGACCGAAGGCGCTGCTTTGCCCGCGATCGGGCCAGTAAATGGGGTGCTGCATGACCGTTGGCGTGAAAAAGCCCCACAAAAAACCCCGGCACAAGGCCGGGGTTCGGGGTTGCATCACGCTAACGCGATCACTCCTGGTTGGCCAGTTTGTGCTCGAGGTAGTGGATATTCACGCCGCCTTTGCAGAAGCCTTCATCACGCACCAGGTCGCGGTGCAGCGGGATGTTGGTCTTGATGCCGTCGACGACGATTTCGTCCAGGGCGTTGCGCATGCGGGCCATGGCTTCATCGCGGTCTTTGCCGTAGGTGATCAGCTTGCCGATCAGCGAGTCGTAGTTCGGCGGAACCGAATAACCGCTGTACAGGTGCGAATCGACGCGAACGCCGTTGCCACCCGGGGCGTGGAAGTGCTTGACCTTGCCTGGGCTCGGAATGAACTTCTTCGGGTCTTCTGCGTTGATCCGGCACTCCAGCGAGTGACCGCGGATCACCACGTCTTCCTGACGGATCGACAGCTTGTTGCCAGCGGCGATGCTGAGCATCTCCTTGACGATGTCGATACCGGTGACCATCTCCGAGACCGGGTGCTCAACCTGCACACGGGTGTTCATTTCAATGAAGTAGAAACGGCCGTTTTCGTACAGGAACTCGAAGGTGCCGGCACCACGGTAGCCGATCTCGATGCAGGCATCGACGCAACGCTTGAAGACTTCCTGGCGGGCCTTCTCGTCGATGCCCGGAGCAGGTGCTTCTTCCAGTACTTTCTGGTGACGACGCTGCAGCGAGCAGTCGCGGTCGCCCAGGTGGATGGCGTTGCCCTGGCCGTCGGACAGCACCTGAACTTCCACGTGACGTGGGTTGGTCAGGAACTTCTCCAGGTAGACCATCGGGTTGCCGAAGGCGGCACCGGCTTCGGTACGGGTGAGCTTGGCCGAGGCGATCAGGTCCTCTTCCTTGTGCACCACGCGCATGCCGCGACCACCACCACCACCGGCGGCCTTGATGATCACCGGGTAGCCGACGTCACGGGCGATCGCCAGGGCGACCTCTTCGTCTTCCGGCAGCGGGCCATCGGAACCTGGTACGGTCGGTACGCCGGTCTTGATCATCGCGTCCTTGGCCGACACCTTGTCGCCCATCAGGCGAATGGTGTCGGCGCGCGGGCCGATGAAGGCAAAACCGGACTTCTCCACCTGCTCGGCGAAGTCGGCGTTCTCTGCGAGGAAGCCGTAACCCGGGTGGATGGCGGTAGCGCCTGTCACTTCGGCAGCGGCGATGATCGCCGGGATGTGCAGGTACGAATCTTTGGACGAAGCAGGACCAATGCAGACCGACTCGTCTGCCAGGCCCAGGTGCATCAGTTCACGGTCGGCCGTGGAGTGCACGGCGACGGTCTTGATGCCCAGTTCTTTGCAGGCACGCAGGATCCGCAGGGCAATTTCCCCGCGGTTGGCGATCAGGACTTTTTCCAGCTTCCCAGACATCGTTGGCTCTCCGCGAATCAAACGATGGTGAACAGCGGCTGGTCGAACTCAACCGGCTGACCGTCTTCCACCAGGATGGCGTCGATAACGCCGCCGATATCGGCTTCGATGTGGTTCATCATCTTCATCGCTTCGACGATGCACAGCGTGTCGCCTTTCTTCACGCTCTGACCCACTTCAGCGAAGTTCGGCGAGGTCGGCGAAGGTTTGCGGTAGAAGGTGCCGACCATTGGCGAGCGGATCACGGTGCCTTTGAGCGCCGGGGCAGTGGCGGCAGCTTCGGCAGCCGGCGCAGCAGCAGCGACCGGAGCAGCGGCAGGTGCGGCAGCCATTGGCGCAGGTGCGTAGAACTGCTGAGCGGCTGGGGTCTTGCTATGACGGCTGATACGGACCGACTCTTCGCCTTCCTTGATCTCCAGTTCGTCGATGCCAGACTCTTCCAGCAGCTCGATCAGTTTCTTGACTTTACGGATATCCATTAATCATCAACTCCCAAAGGTTCGGTCAGGGGGCATAAGTTAAAAACGTATCTGAAACGTTTTTCTCGAACCCCGGCCCACTCAGGCCAGGGCTTCTATCATCAGGGCTGTGCGTTGGCAGCCAGTTGTTCCAGTGCGGCCTCCAGGGCCAGGCGATACCCGCTGGCGCCCAGACCGCAGATCACCCCTACGGCTACATCGGAGAAGTAGGAGTGGTGACGGAACGGTTCGCGTTTGTGCACGTTTGACAGGTGCACTTCGATGAATGGGATGCTCACCGAAAGCAATGCGTCACGTAATGCGACGCTTGTGTGGGTGAAAGCAGCCGGATTGATCAGGATGAAGTCCACACCCTCGTTGCGTGCGGCGTGAATCCGGTCGATCAGCTCGTACTCGGCATTGCTCTGCAGGTATTGCAGGTGATGGCCCGCGGCGCGCGCGCGCTGCTCCAGGTCCTGGTTGATCTGGGCCAGGGTCACGGCGCCGTAGTGGCTCGGTTCGCGAAGCCCGAGCATGTTCAGGTTGGGGCCGTGAAGCACCAGTAGCGTTGCCATCTGCAGATTCCTTGGATTTGTAGGGCAATTCGACACAGCGCGGCGAGTTTGCCGTAAAGCGACCGCAAGTGTCCAGTTCCCGGCAATAGCCAGCACGATGTCCGAGGTTCGCGCGAAGTATGTGACCAAAAAATTAAATCTGGTCACTCCTTCGCAGAATTATGCCGGCACGCGGGAAGTTATAGACCGAGTTTGCCGCGCACGCGCGCCAGAATACCCGCGAATTCGGCGGCGTTTATCTCGCCAATGACCCGATCGGTGGTCATTTCGCTGCCGTTCGCGGCAAAGAACAACAGTGCAGGCGGGCCGAACAGCTGATAGCGGTCGAGCAGGGTACGTTGCTCGGCGTTGCTTTCGGTGATGTCGAAACGCAGCAACTTGAAGGCGCTCAGTTGGGGTTGGACCTGCGCTGCGTTGAGGACTTCATGCTCGATGACCTTGCAACTGATGCACCAGTCGGCGTACCAGTCGAGCAACACGGGCTGCCCCGCCGCTTTCGCCTCGGCCAGTGCCGCGTCGAGTGCAGCAGGCGTGGTGACGGTTTGCCAGGCATCCACCGAGGCTGCCGGGCCACTGCCGGCACTTGCCGGCGCGGGTGCTGGCAATGGGCGCAGCGGGTCGCCCTGGCCATGCAGGGCGCCGTACCAGCAGGCCAGGCCGTACACCAGCAGGGCCAGGCCCAGCAGTTGCGCCAGACGTTGGCGTGGCGCCTTGACCACGAACTCCAGCGCCCCGAGGAAAACGGCCACGCCCACGCTCAGGAACCCGACCAGCAACAAGGTCGCCGGCCCCGGCAGTACGCGGCTGAGCAGGCCGATGGCCAGGCCCAGCAGCAGTACACCAATAGCGTTTTTCACGGTGTTCAGCCAAGGCCCGCTCTTTGGCAGCCAGGCCGCGCCCCCCGTGGCCACCACCAGCAACGGCGCGCCCATGCCCAGGCCCAGGGCGAACAGTTTGAGAGCGCCACCCAGGGCGTCACCGCTGGCACTGATATACAGCAAGGCGCCGGCCAGAGGTGCCGAGACGCACGGCGAAACCAGCAGGCTGGACAGCACCCCCAGCACCGCTGCGCCCAGCAGCGAGCCGCCCTTGGTGCGGTGGGCGAGGGTATCGAGGCGATTGCTCAAGGCCTGTGGCAGTTTGAGTTCGAACAGGCCGAACATGGCCAGGGCGAACAGCACGAAGAACAGCGCGAAAGGCACCAGCACCCACGCCGATTGCAGCCGCGCCTGCAGGTTCAGGCTTGCACCGAACAGGCCCATCAATGCGCCCAGCATGGCGAAACTGGCGGCCATGGCCAGCACATAGGCCAGCGACAGGGCCAGGCCGCGCAGGCCACCGACCTGGCCACGCAAGACCACGCCAGAGAGGATCGGCAGCATCGGCAACACGCAGGGAGTGAAGGTCAGGCCAACCCCGGCGAGGAAGAACAGCAGCAGTGATTTCCAGCTCCAGCCTTGTTCGCTGGCCGTCGCGGGGGCGTCGGCGGTGCTACCCCCTACGCCGTCGATGCTCAGGCGTGCCGTCTCTGGCGGGTAGCACAGGCCCTTGTCGGCACAGCCCTGGTAGCCGACCAGCAGGGTGAAGGCGCGAGCGTCGGTGCGCGGCAGTTCGATGTCCAGTACGCCGTGGTAGACCTCAACGTCGCCGAAGAACTCATCGTGTTTGGCCTCGCCCTTGGGAATGTTCGGCGAGCCCAGGGCGATGTCTGCCGGCTCGGTGCGGAACTGGAAGCGATGGCGGTAGAGGTAATAGCCGTCGGTGGCGACGAAGCGCAGCTTGAGGGTGTGCGCATCAGCCTGGACCAGGCTGAGCTTGAAGGCTTCGTGTACTGGCAGAAAGTCTGCGCTGTTGCTCAGCGAGGCGGCGCCGAGGGTGGCGCTGGGGCGGTTGTCGAGCAGGCCCGTGGCGAAGGCAGGGCTGGCCAGCAGCAGGAAAAGCAGGAAAAACAGGCGGCGCATGGCGTCCTCGCGGGGTGGAACGTGCCGGGCATGATAACGGAGTTGGCCTTCGTTGGGGGGCGGGGCAGGCAAACGATCACAGCCTGAAGGCCCGCACCGCCCGGTTCAGTTCGCCACCAAGGGTCAGCAATTGCTCGCCCTGCTCACGCCCTTCACCGATGCGCTGCAGGTTGTCTTCACCCAGTTCATGAATCCGCTCGCTGTGCCCCCGGATCTCGCTCACCGCATCACTCTGCTGGGCCGTGACGTCAGCAATGCGCACTGCGGTATTGGCTATGGTGCGGATCGCGTTGACGATTTCGTCCAGCGCGCCATCGGCAGCCTGTGCCTGGTCAGCTGTAGCTTGGGCGTGTTCCAGTTGCGCGCGCATGCCCGTCACCGATTCCCTTGCCGCCTGCTGCAGCCGGTCGATCAAGGCCTGGATCTCGCCAGTGGCGCCAGTGGTGCGTTGCGCCAGCGAGCGTACCTCGTCTGCGACCACGGCAAAGCCGCGGCCCATCTCGCCCGCGCGGGCGGCTTCGATGGCGGCGTTCAACGCCAGCAGGTTGGTCTGCTCGGCGATCGACCTGATCACCGTGAGCACACCGCCGATGGTGGCCGACTCCTCGGCCAGCTGTTCGATCATGCGTGCATTGCCCTGTACTTCATCGACCAGCGTACGCAGCCCGCCAAGGCTCTGGCCGATAACCGTCTGGCCTTGCTCCACGGCGCGGCCGGCAGCGCGGCTGGCATCGGCCGCAGAGCTGGCATCACCGGCCACTTGCAAAATGGTTGCCTCCAGTTCGCCCAGTGCATCGCGGATCTGCCCGGTGTCACCCGCCTGGCGCTCTGCGCCGTCATGCAGGGCAGCGCTCATGCCGGCCAGTGCGTGACTGCTGCCGGCCACCTGCTCGGCGTTGTGGCGGATGGTGCCGACCAGCTCTACCAGGTACTGGCGCAGGCGGTTGAGCGATTCCTGGATGTCGTGCAACTCGCGGTTGGTCTTGCCCAGGACGATGGGGGCGGCGAAGTCGCCTTCGGCCCATCGTGACAGCGCCGGGGCCAAGCCAGTCAGGGTACGCGTCAGCCGCCGCTGCAGGGTGTCGATGAGCAGGGCGATCAGCAGGATCAGGCCGATCATCAGGCCCTGGATCAGGCGCACTTCGCTGGCGATACGTGCATGCTGGCCGCGCACTTCAGGCTCAAGGCTGGCAATGGCCTTTTGCACGGCGTCGAGCCGTTCGTTGGTGCTGGCGGCCAGCACGGTACGCCGTTCGATCTGGTCGCGGGTCCGTTGCAGTTCGCCGGGGTAGCGGTTGAGCAGGCTTTGCAGTTCGCGCTTGAGGCCCACGGCAACGTCTTCCTGCTCCCCTGCGGTCTGCGTTTCCAGGCCCATCATGGCAGCGAAATCATCGGCGTTGGATTCGGCGGCGCGGGTCACGCCCAGCAACGGCAGGTTGTCGATGACCTGAGCCTGGGCGCGGATCAATTGCAGCTCGCGTTCCACCTCGTCGGCCAGCTCGGCGCGGCCGCTGCTGACCAGTTTGTCACGGGCCAGCGACAGGCGGCCCAGGTGTACGCTGGCGTCGAACAGCGGCAGCAGATAACGGCTAGCCTCGCTGCTGGCGCTGTCGCGGGCATAGTTGGCCAGCTGTTCGAGATTGGCGCCCAGTTCACGTTCGGCCTGCAACAGCAGGGCTTGAGGGTCGCCGGCCAGTTTGCCGGCCGCGAGCAGCTCGTTGGCTGTGAATGCTTGCAGGCTATCAAGGCTTGGGCGCAATTGGCCGGCCAGCGCTTCAGGCCAGTCGGCCAGTGCCTGCGCAAGCTGTTGGTTGGCCTCCAGCGCCGCGGCATGGCGCAGGGCGTCGCCGCTGCCCAGATAGGCCTGGATGTTGCGCGCGGCCTGATTCTGGAACTGCTGCGACAGGCCCAGATAGCGTTCCATCAATTGATAGGGGCGCTCCAGGGCACGCTGCGACCACCACAGGGTTGCACCCAGCGCGATACACACGGTCACCAGTAACAGGGTATTGAAATTGGTCAGCCACTTCAGGCGCATAGCCGCTAACTTCCTGCGGGGGTGGGGAGGTAGGTGCCTGAAGTTATTGCTATTTTGTGACGCGGTGATGACGATGGTGGCTCAAGGCTATCTTGTTGGCGCGGGTCGGCCGCTCAGGGCTCGACCCGTACCACACAGTTGCGCCCGGCATGCTTGGCCCGATACAGCGCCTCATCTGCGGTGCTGGCCATGCTCAATGCATCGAGCTCATCGTCCAGTTGCACGATCCCGGCACTGAAGGTGCACTGCAGGTCGCAGGGCTGCGCGGGGTAGAGGATTTCGGCGAAGCGTCGGCGGATCTCGTCCAGCACCTTGTGGGCGGCATCCAATGCGGTGTTGGGCATGACGATGGCGAATTCTTCGCCGCCATAGCGGCCGATGAAGTCGGTCTTGCGCAGCCGTTGCTTGAGAAAAAGCGCCAGGCTCTTGATCACCCGGTCGCCCATGGGGTGGCCATGGCGGTCGTTGATCTTCTTGAAGTGGTCGATGTCGAGCATGGCAAAGCTCAGCGGCTGGCCCTCGCGACGGGCGCGAAAGCTGCAGTCCTCCAGCAGTTGCAGGATGTGCGTGTGGTTGTACAGGCCGGTAAGGCTGTCGCGGACCATGCGCGACTTGAGGTGGCGCGCACGTGCAGCGCGGTTGCGCACGGTGGTGATCAGGTGGCGTGAGCGGATTGGCTTGGTCAAAAAGTCGTCGCCGCCCTCGCTCATGGCATCGAGCTGTTTGTCCAGGTCGTCCTCGGCGGACAGGTAGATGATCGGTACGCTGACGTAGCGGTCGTTGTGGCGGATCACCTTGGCCAGTTCCGGGCCGGAGCAGGCGGGCATGTAGAGGTCGAGAATGATCAGGTCGGGCTGAAAATCAGCCAGCTCGGCCATGGCGCGGATCGGGTCGGTCAGGCTGCGGGTGATCATCCCGGCGCTGCCCAGCACGCGTTCGGTGTGCAGCGCCTGGGTGCGTGAGTCGTCGATGATCAGCACGCGCAGTGGTTCAAGCGGCGCGGTGCTGGTCATGATCTCGAGCTTCTCAAGCAGGCTGGAGGCCTCCAGTGTGCCGGTGAGAAACGCTTGGCCACCTGCGCGCACCGCGGCCAGACGCGTTGGCGTGTCCGCTTCGTTCAGGCTGAAGAACAACAGCGGGATCGGCTGCTCCAGCCCCGACTGCACCTGCGCCGCCAGTTGCATGCCGCAACCCGGCCCGCCGAAGTCGACATCCATCACGATGGCAGATGGCCCCAGCTCTGCCACAGAGGCCAGCAACGCGTCGACGCTGAACAGCGGTTGCACGCTCAGGCCGAAGAACTCCAGCTGCTGGGCCAGACGCTCGGCACGTTCGTGGTCGCGCAGCAGCAGATACACCGGCCTGCGGGCAGGTGGCAGGGTCAACTGGTCAAGTTGGTCGCCCTTGCGCAAACCTGTGCGCGACAGGCGTTGCAGCAGTTGATCGAGCTCCTGCTTGAGGCGCTCTTGGCTCGGCTCCGCGGCTTGGGTCATGTCCTGACTACTTATAGTGGGATGTGCAGGTGCGATGATGGCTCTATGCTAGCAGTTCTTTTCACCCATGCGAGTGCGGCGGATCAACAAAGCCTTGATGACGAATATTCAGTTACTGACTGATTGGTCGCTTATGCGTACGGTGGTGTCTGCTTTATAGTGCAGCAACATGGGCTTGCCGTGGCACCCTGGCATTGGCCTGTGGTCAAAAGCCCTGAACCGTCGTGACTGATAAGGACAAAGCCATGCTGGACTGGAAAAACCGCGAGGCCAAGGCCGAGCCCCGTGAGCGTGTCGATGGCCGCGGTGCTGCCGCCCGTGGCTATTTGGGTGGCCTCTGGAGCCGAGCCCTGGGAACCCTGATCGGGTTGTACCTGCTGGTCTGCATCGGCTTGGGCTGGTACTGGAGCCAGGAACCGGAGCTGTTCCCGGTGCAGCAGACCGCCCAGGCAGCCGCCGAGCGCAATGGCCAACAGATGGTGATTGGTTACACCACCATCGAAACGCTCAAGACTGTGGCCGAAACCCTGCTGAACAAGCCGGGCGGCTACATTTCCAACGATCGCTTCCCGCCGGGGTTGTGGATGGACAACATGCCGAGCTGGGAATACGGCGTGCTGGTCCAGGTGCGTGACCTGTCCCGCGCTTTGCGCAAAGACTTCGCCCGCTCGCAGTCGCAATCTACCGAGGACGCGGACCTGGCCAAAGCGGAGCCGCGCTTCAACTTCGATAACAAGAGCTGGATCCTGCCATCCAGCGAGTCTGAGTTCGAAGAGGGCATCAAATCGCTTGCGCGCTATCAGGCTCGCCTGGCTGCAGGCGACAAGGGCGCGATCTTCTACACCCGTGCCGACAACCTGAACAACTGGCTGGGCGATGTCGCCACGCGCCTGGGCTCGCTGTCGCAGCGCCTGTCGGCCAGCGTCGGCCGGGTCAAGCTCAACACCACACTGAAGACCGAGTCGGTGGTTGCCGGCCAGGCGCCGCAGGTGGACGAGGAGGTGGTGGAGACCCCATGGCTGCAGATCGACAACGTGTTCTACGAGGCCCGTGGCCAAGCCTGGGCGCTGTCGCACCTGCTGCGGGCTATCGAGGTGGACTTCGCTGACGTATTGGCGAAGAAGAATGCCACCGTCAGCGTGCGCCAGATCATCCGTGAACTGGAGGCCTCGCAAGAGGCGCTGTGGAGTCCGATGGTGCTCAATGGCAGTGGTTTCGGCATGTGGGCCAACCACTCGCTGGTCATGGCCAACTACATTTCCCGGGCCAACGCTGCGGTCATCGATCTGCGCCAGCTGCTGTCGCAGGGTTGAATATGGCCATCAGCCCCAAAGAGGCCGCCCACCGGGCGGCCTCCGACCGAGAGCTGGTTGCCTGGGTGGACGAAGCCGACCAGGTGCTTGGTGCGCTGCCAAGGGCCGAGCTGCGTGAGCGGGGCCTGATCGGCCGGTGTACCTTCATTCTGCTGTTCAACGGCGCAGGGCAACTCTGCGTACACCGGCGTACCTTGAGCAAGGCGCTATACCCAGGTTACTGGGATGTGGCAGCAGGCGGCATGGTGGCCGCGGGCGAGTCGTATGCCGTCTCGGCAGCCCGCGAGCTGGCCGAGGAACTGGGTATCGAAGGCGTGGCGCTGCAATTTCATGAGCGGTTCTATTTCGACCAGCCGGATAACCGCCTGTGGTGCGCGGTGTATTCGGCGGTGTCCGATGCGCCTTTGCGGCTGCAGCCGGAGGAGGTGAGCGAAGCGCGTTTCGTCAGCCTCGCACAGGTCGCAGAAGATCAGCATATCTACCCTTACTGCCCTGACTCCTTGGCAGCGCTGGCGCGCTACAAGGCTGCTCAGTCGTAGGCGAACTGGTCGATCAGCCCCAGGCGCGGCACCCGGGTACCGGGCTCGAGCACTGCGCCAGGGGCGATGACCGCGTTCGCACCTATCCTGCAACCATCGCCTATCAAGGCGCCGAACTTGCGCACCCCGGTGTCGAGGGTCGCCTGTGCGTGGCGAATCCTGATGACGGCCCCCTCCAGTTCATTGCGGTAGTTGGCGATGATCGCCCCGGCTTCGATATTGACGTTGGCCCCGATCAGCGAGTCGCCGACGAAGTTGAAATGGGCCAACTTGCTCGAATCGAGCATGAAGCTGCTTTTCACCTCGCAGCTTGGCCCGACGATGCAGTTGCTGGCGATGTAGACGCCGCCTCGCAGGTAGGCACCCGCAGCCACGAAGGCCCCGGGGCCAATGATGATTGCCCCTTTCAGCACTGCCCCGGGCTCGACGACGGCGGTGTGATGAATGGCATGATCACCCTGGCGCCGATACCCTGCGTCGAGGCGCGTCATCAGGGACAGGACCTGGCTTTCACATGCCTGGGTCACGCCCCATGGGGTGGGCACGGCTACGCCCAGCTCGTGCCAGCTGGCGATGAACGTACCGATTTGAGGTGTCGTCATGGGCCTGTCTCCTGGGTAAGACCCGCCAGTTTGCATCAACGCAGGCGCCGACAGGCGGCGAAGTCGCAAAACATTCGCATAATGGCGCATTCCAGTACTTAGCAATTGCCTATTTTATCGTTACACTGCGCGCCCTTTTCGGGCTGCCGCAGGTCTTGCGGCAGTAGCGCCGCCCCTGCCAGAGTGGGGCTTCGCGGTCGGCACCTGCCGACCAGTTTTTGTCCTCAGCACAGAGGAACAAAAGTGGCCAAGAAAGCTTCTTCCTTTTCCGCCCTTGGCGGTCTCGTGTTCTCCACCGACGCCGGTCGGCACTGCCCCGACTGCAGCCAGCCGGTGGATGCCTGCATCTGCAAGCAGCAAACCCTCCCCGAAGGCGACGGCATCGCCCGTGTTCGCCGTGAGAGCAAAGGCCGTGGTGGCAAGACCGTGACCACCGTCACCGGTGTACCGCTGCCGCCAGACCAGCTCAAAGCGCTGGCCACCACGCTCAAGCGCCGCTGCGGTACCGGCGGCGCCCTGAAAGACGGGGTAATCGAGATCCAGGGCGACCATGTCGAGCTGTTGATCGGCGAGCTGACCAAACAGGGTTTCAAGGCGAAAAAGTCCGGGGGCTGAGGCCATCCCGCGAGTTTTTGCCCAGCGCTTTCTAAACTCGTTCCCGCGACCAGGGTCTATTCCTGGGCACGGATGAATCGTCATTTCCAGCTTTTACACTGCGCCCGCCACCATGTGGGGCAGTGTCTTCGACTTTATAGGGGACTTGAATGTCCGTACGACGCACACGCAAAGACGATGGTAGCCAATGGACCGTGGCCGACAGCCGCAGTGTTTATGGCATCCGCCATTGGGGCGCTGGTTATTTCGCCATCAATGAAGCCGGGCGCGTCGAAGTGCGCCCCAACGGCCCTCAAAGCGCGCCGATCGACCTGTTCGAGCAGGTCGATGAGCTGCGCCAGAGCGGTTTGTCGCTGCCGCTGTTGGTGCGCTTCCCCGATATTCTGCAGGACCGCGTGCGCCAGCTGACCGGTGCCTTCGACGCCAACATCGCGCGCCTCGAGTACCAGAGCCAGTACACCGCGCTGTATCCGATCAAGGTCAACCAGCAGGAAGCGGTGGTAGAGAACATCATCGCCACGCAGAACGTTTCCATCGGCCTGGAAGCGGGCTCCAAGCCTGAGCTGCTGGCGGTGCTTGCGCTGGCACCGAAGGGCGGCACCATCGTCTGCAACGGCTACAAGGACCGTGAGTTCATCCGCCTGGCGCTGATGGGGCAAAAGCTCGGCCACAACGTGTTCATCGTCATCGAGAAAGAGTCCGAGGTGGCGCTGGTGATCGAAGAGGCCGCCGAGCTCAAGGTCAAGCCGCAGGTTGGGCTGCGCGTCCGCTTGTCGTCGCTGGCTTCGAGCAAGTGGGCAGACACCGGTGGCGAGAAGTCCAAGTTCGGCCTTTCTGCTGCCCAGTTGATTTCGGTCGTGCAGCGCTTCCGCGATGCCGGGCTGGACCAGGGCATCCGTCTGCTGCACTTCCACATGGGGTCGCAGATCGCCAACCTGGCCGACTACCAGCACGGCTTCAAGGAAGCCATCCGCTACTACGGCGAGCTCCGTGCCCTGGGGCTGCCGGTCGACCATATCGATGTAGGTGGTGGCCTGGGTGTGGACTACGACGGTACCCACTCGCGCAACGCCAGCTCGATCAACTACGACATGGACGACTATGCCGGCGTGGTGGTGGGCATGCTCAAGGAGTTCTGTGACGCCCAGGGCCTGCCGCATCCGCACATCTTCTCCGAGAGTGGTCGCTCGCTGACTGCGCACCACGCCATGCTGGTGATCCAGGTGACCGACGTCGAGAAACACAACGACGACGTGCCGACCATCGAAAACAAGGAAAGCCTGCCCGAGACCGTGCAGTGGCTGGCCGACCTGCTCGGCCCGACCGACATCGAGATGGTCACCGAGACCTACTGGCGCGCTACGCACTACATGGGTGACGTGGCGGCGCAGTACGCCGATGGCAAGATCAGCCTGAGCGAAAAGGCCTTGGCCGAGCAGTGCTACTTTGCTGTGTGCCGCCGCCTGCACAACTCGCTGAAGGCCCGCCAGCGCTCGCACCGCCAGGTGCTGGATGAACTGAACGACAAGCTGGCCGACAAGTACATCTGCAACTTCTCGGTATTCCAGAGCCTGCCGGACACCTGGGCCATTGGCCAGGTACTGCCGATCATCCCGCTGCACCGCCTGGACGAAGAGCCGCTGCGCCGCGCCGTGCTGCAGGACCTGACCTGCGACTCCGACGGCAAGATCAACCAGTACGTCGACGAGCAGAGCATCGAGACCAGCATGCCGGTGCACTCGCTCAAGGACGGTGAGGACTACCTGCTGGGGGTGTTCCTGGTCGGCGCCTACCAGGAAATTCTGGGTGACATGCACAACCTGTTCGGTGACACCGACTCGGTGAACATCTACCAGCACGCCGACGGCAGCGTGTACCACGCCGGTATCGAGACCCACGACACCATCGAAGACATGCTGCGCTACGTGCACTTGTCGCCGGAGGAGTTGATGACCCACTACCGCGACAAAGTGGCCAGCGCCAAGATCACTGCGCGCGAGCGGACCCAGTTCCTCGATGCACTGCGCCTGGGGCTGACCCGGTCTTCGTACTTGTCGTCGTGACTGGCCAGGCTGCTCCTGCTACCGCAGCAGGAGCAGCCTGGCATCAGTGAATCCACAGCCCTTTTCGTTGCAGGCGCCAGCCTGTCCAACCCAGCGTAACCGCCCGTAACGCCATGAACCCGAGAAACGCCAACCACAATCCGTGGTTGCCAAACCCACTCATGGCCCACGCCAGCGGCAATGCCATCAGCACCGAAACCAGCATCGCATTGCGCATCTCCCGCGCCCGCGTCGCACCGATGAACAGCCCGTCCAGCACGTAACTCCACACCGCAACCAATGGCAGCACCGCCAGGTACGGCAGGTACGGGTATGCCGCCGCGCGCACGCTGTCGATGTCGGTCTGCAGGTCGATGAACACATGCCCGGCCAGCAGGAACAGCCCGGCAAACCCCAGGCTGGTGATCAATGACCATCCACAGGCCACGACCAGTGAGCGGCGCAGGGTGTCCCGATCGCGGGCACCGATGGCATGGCCGCACAGGGCCTCCACGGCATGCGCCAGCCCGTCCAGGGCGTAGGCGGTGAGCAGCAGGCCGTTGAGCAGCAGTGCGTTTGCCGCCACCGTCGCTTCGCCCAAGCGTGCGCCTTGCACAGTGATCAGCAGGAACACCAGCTGCAGGGCCAGGCTGCGTAGGAAGATATCGCGGTTGACGGAAAGCAACGGCCGCCAGGCTTGCCAGCGCTTGAGTGCCGCCCAGGCGATATACCCGGGGTAGGCGCGCAGGGCAGGGCGGGTCAAGGCCAGGCCAAGCAGTGCGGCCGCCCACTCGGCGATCACCGACGCCCGCGCCGACCCCAGCACACCCCACTCCAGGCCAAGCACGAACCATAGGTTGAGAACGATGTTCAGCAGGTTGGTGGTCAGCAGAATGGCCAGCGGCGCGCGGGCATTCTGTGTGCCGAGGAACCAGCCGACCAGCGCGTAGCTGGCCAGCGCCGCTGGCAGGCCGAGCAGGCGGGTATGGAAGAAGGCCTCGGTCGATTGCTGCAAGGCTTGGCTCGGTTGCATCGCGTGCAGCGCCAGTTGGCTGAAGGGCAGGGCGAGCAGGCCGATGAGCACGGCAAAGCCCACCGCTAGCAGCAGGCCTTGCACCAGTACCTGGCGCAACGCAGCACCATCGGCACGCCCTGCGGCCTGGGCAGCGAAGCCGGTGGAGCCCATGCGCAGGAAGCCCATCAGGCCGACCATGAAGGTGAACAGCGTGGCGCCCACGGCCACTGCGCCAAGCTGATGGGCGTGGGGCAGGTGACCGATAACCGTGCTGTCTACCAAGGCTACCAATGGCACCGAGATGTTGGACAGGATCATCGGCGCGGCCAGGGCCCAGACGTTGCGGTGGGTGAGGCGGTGGCGCCAGTCGGTGGCAATTTGCGACATTTGTGTTCCTGAGAAAGCAGGCCGCTATGTGCCCTTCTGGATCGAGAGGCCGCATTGTACCGGCCAGCCACCTGCCGTTGCGCTATAGTTGCTGCCTTCACGCCTACGCTGCCTATTTAGAGTCCCCACTCCATGTTCAACAAAGGATTGTTGCTGGCCTGCGCGCTGGCCCTGCTCAGTGCCTGTGATTCCTCCACGCCAGACGAACCTGCCGCTACCGAAAAACCGGCGGCAAGCACCGCAGCCGAATCTGCGGCGCCCAAGCCTGAGGACACTGCCGAACTGGCCAAACGCTACGAGGGCCGTGAGCTCAGCGTGCTGGATGTCTCGGAAGTGCAGCTCGACGGCGCCAGTGCCCTCTCGGTCAGTTTTTCCGCGCCGTTGGACGCCAAGCAGGACTTCGCTGCCAAGCTGCATCTGGTCGATACCGTCAAAGGCAAGGTCGACGGTGCCTGGGAGCTTGCCGACAACCACATGGAGCTGCGCCTGCGGCACCTCGAGCCGCAGCGCAAACTGGTGCTGACCGTCGACAAGGGCCTGCTCGCCGTCAACGGCAAGCAGCTAGAAGGCGAATCGGTGACCCGTCTGGAAACCCGCGACATGCAACCGACCATCGGCTTCGCCAGCCGTGGTTCGCTGCTGCCGGCGCGGCTGGCCGAGGGCCTGCCGGTGATTGCCCTGAACGTCGACAAGGTCGATGTCGAGTTTTTCCGGGTCAAGCCGGACATGCTCTCGACCTTCCTGGTCAACTGGGGCCGCAACAGCAGCCTCTACGACTACCAGTCCAAGGAAACCTTGGCCCTGGCCGACCTGGTCTACAGCGGCCGGTTCGACCTCAACCCGGCGCGCAATACCCGTGAGACCGTGTTGCTGCCGATCGCCGGGATCAAGCCGCTGCAGGAGCCGGGCGTGTACCTGGCAGTGATGCGCGCGTCGGGGACCTACGATTATTCGCAGCCGGCGACGTTGTTCACCCTCAGCGACATCGGCGTATCGGCCCACCGCTATCGCGACCGCCTTGACGTGTTTGCCCAAGCCCTGGAGGGCGGCAAGGCGCTCAAGGAGGTAAACCTCGAGCTGCGTGACGACAAGGGCAAGCTGCTGGCCCAGGCCAAGACCGATGGCCAAGGCCATGCCCAACTGCCGCTCACGGCCAAGGCCGATACCCTGATCGCGACCCAGGGTGTGCATACCACACTGCTACGCCTGAACACTGCAGCGCTGGACCTGGCCGAATTCGACATCACCGGCCCGCAGGCAAACCCTCTGCAGTTCTTCATCTTTGGCCCGCGCGACCTGTATCGCCCGGGTGAGACGGTGCTGCTCAACGGCCTCTTGCGCGACCAGGATGGCAAGCCGGTGAAGGCCCAGCCGGTCAGCGTCGAGGTGCGCCGCCCGGATGAGCAGGTCAGCCGCAAGTTTGTCTGGGAGGCCGATGCCAGTGGCCTCTATCAATACCAGTTGCAACTGGCCACAGAAGCGCCGACCGGTCGTTGGCAACTGTTGCTCGACTTGGGAGGGGGGCGCAAGCAGGTCTATGAATTCCTCGTCGAAGACTTCCTTCCTGAACGCCTGGCGCTTGAACTGAAGGGCAGCGGCACACCGCTCTCGCCCGAGCAAACGGCGCAGGTCCAGGTCAATGGCCGTTACCTCTACGGTGCGCCGGCGGCGGGCAATCGGCTGAGCGGGCAGGCGTACGTGCGCCCCCTGCGCGAAGCGGTGCCTGCTTTGCCGGGGTACCAGTTCGGTTCGGTTACCGAAACCGAGCTGAACCAGGATCTGGAGCTGGATGAAGTGACCCTCGATCAGGCCGGCAAGGCCGTGATCGCTATCGAAAGCCGCTGGGCCGAAGCGCGCTCGCCGTTGCAGTTGACCGTCCAGGCCAGTTTGCAGGAGTCCGGTGGCCGTCCGATCACCCGTCGTCTCGAACAACCGATCTGGCCTGCCGGCCGCCTGCCTGGCCTGCGTGGCGTGGTCGAGGGTGAAGAAACCGACAGCGACGGCCCGGTGGAATTCGAGTTCCTGGTGGCCGACCGTGACGGCAACAAGCTCGCCGCCAGCGGCCTCAAGGTACGGCTGATTCGAGAGCGCCGCGACTACTACTGGAACTACTCGCAAAGCGACGGCTGGAGCTACAACTACAACGAAAAATTCCTCACTCAGAGCGAGGAGCAGGTGAACGTGCAAGCGGGCTCTACCGCCAAGCTGACCTTTCAGGTCGAGTGGGGCCCCTACCGCGTAGAAGTGGAAGACCCGGAGACGGGCCTGGTGTCCAGCCAACGCTTCTGGGCGGGATATCGCGCCCAGGACAATGCCGAAGGCGGCGCAGTGCGCCCTGACCAGGTCAAGCTGGCGCTGGACAAGCCGGCTTACGCTGACGGCGCGACTGCGAAGGTCACGGTAACCCCGCCAGCTGCCGGCAATGGCTACCTGATGATCGAATCCAGTGATGGCCCGCTGTGGTGGCAGGCGATCGATGTGCCCGCCGAAGGCAAGACCTTCGATGTGCAACTGGACAAACAGTGGGCTCGTCACGACCTGTACATCAGTGCCCTGGTGATCCGCCCCGGCGAGCGCAAGGCCAATGCCACGCCCAAGCGGGCCATTGGTGTGTTGCACCTGCCGCTGGGCCGCGCCGAGCGCAAACTGGCGGTCAGCCTGCAGGCAGCGGAAAAAATGCGCCCCAAGCAACCCCTGAAGGTCAGGATCAAGGCCACCAATGCCGATGGCAGTATTCCAAAACAGGCGCATGTGCTGCTGTCCGCGGTGGATGTCGGCATCCTCAACATCACCGACTTCAAAACCCCTGACCCCTACGCCAGCCTGTTCGGCCGCAAGGCCTACGGCGCCGACCAGCTGGACATCTATGGCCAACTGATCGAAGCCGGTCAGGGGCGCCTGGCCAGCCTGGCCTTCGGCGGTGACGCAGCCATGGCCAAGGGTGGCAAGCGCCCCAACACGACGGTCACCATCGTTGCCCGGCAGAGCGTGCCGGTGGCCCTGAACGAGCAGGGCGAGGGCGAGGCGAGCGTGGATATTCCCGACTTCAATGGCGAACTGCGCCTGATGGCCCAGGCTTGGACCGAGGACCACTTCGGCATGGCCGAGGGCAAGACCGTGGTGGCGGCCCCGCTGATTGCCGAACTCTCGGCGCCGCGCTTCCTCGCCGGCGGCGACCGCACCCGCCTGGCGCTGGACCTGGCCAATCTTTCCGGCCTGGCCCAGCAGCTGACTGTCGATATCAGCAGCGAAGGGCAGGTGAGCCTAACAGGGGACGCTCAGCAGCGTGTTGCCCTGGCCGAGGGCCAGCGCACCACTCTGATGATCCCGGTGCAGGCGCAGGGTGGCTTGGGCCAGGGCAAGGTGCATGTGCGGGTCAATGGCCTGCAGTTGCCGGGCGAGCCGCAAAACACCTTCGAACGTGAATGGACGCTGGGCGTACGCCCGGCGTATCCGGCCATGCTCAAGCATTACCGTGTGGCCCTCAAGGACCAGCCCTGGACGCTGCCTGAAGCCGACCTGGCAGCATTCGAACCTGCCGGGCTGGAAGCCAGCCTGGCGCTGTCGAGCCGCCCGCCACTGAACCTGGCCGAGCAGATCCGTGCCCTTGAAGCCTACCCCTACGGTTGCCTGGAGCAGACCACCAGCGGCCTGTACCCTTCGCTGTACGCCGATGCGCAGAGCCTCAAGCGGCTGGGGATCAAGGGCGAGCCGGCCGAGGTGCGCAAGCGCAAGATCGAAATGGGCATCGAACACCTGCTAGGGATGCAGCGTTACAACGGCAGCTTCGGCCTGTGGAGTTCGGACGGCGAGGAGGAGTACTGGTTGAGCGCCTATGTCACCGACTTCCTGCTCAGGGCGCGTGACCAAGGCTACGGCGTGCCGGCCGAGGCGCTGAAGAAAGCCAATGAACGCCTGTTGCGCTACCTGCAGGAGCGTAACCTGATCGAGGTCGACTACAGCGAGAACGCCGAACACACCCGGTTTGCCGTACAGGCCTACGCCGCGCTGGTACTTTCCCGCAGCCAGCAGGCGCCGCTGGGTGCCTTGCGCAGCCTGTATGAACGGCGCGCCGATGCGCGCTCTGGCCTGCCGCTGGTGCAACTGGCGGTAGCGCTGGACAAGATGGGCGACAAGCCGCGTTCGCAGCAAGCACTGCAAGCGGGCCTGGGTATCAGCCGCAGCAACGGCTGGATGGCCGATTACGGCAGCAGCCTGCGTGACCAGGCACTGATCCTGGCGTTGCTGCAGGAGAGTGGTCTGGGCAGCAACCAGGTCGATCAGCGGTTGTTCGCGCTGTCTGATGAGCTGGCAGCCAACCGTTGGTTATCGACGCAGGAGCGCAATGCGCTGTACCTGGCCGGCCGTAGTTTGCTCGATAAGCCCGAGACCCCGTGGAAGGCGCGCCTGGACAGTGCCGGCGAGGTGCGGGAGTTCAGCAATGCTGACGCTGGCATGAAGCTCGAAGGCCCGCTGTTGGCCTCGCCGCTGAGTGTGCAGAACGAGGGTAGCGAAACGGTCTACCAGCAACTGACCCTCTCGGGCTATCCACGCCAGGCGCCTACCGCGGGCGGCAACGGCATGCAGATCCGCCGTGAATACCTGGGGATGAACGGCCAGCCGCTGGACCTGCACAGTTTGCGCAGTGGCGACCTGGTGCTGGTGCATCTGGCGGTCAAGGCCACGGAGCGGGTTCCGGATGCACTGGTGGTCGACCTGTTGCCGGCGGGCCTTGAGCTGGAGAATCAGAACCTGGCGCAGAGCGCTGCCAGCCTGAACAATGCCAGCAGCGCAGTGAAGCAGTGGCGTGAGTCGATGCTCAATGCCGGCGTGGTGCACCAGGAGTACCGTGATGACCGGTACGTGGCAGCGCTCAAGCTTGACGGCTATGGCACCACTCACTTGTTGTACCTGGCACGAGCCGTGACCCCAGGCACCTACCGCATACCGCCGCCGCAAGTGGAGTCAATGTACCGCCCGAACCTCCAGGCGGTTGGCGACGGCCAAGGCGACCTGACGGTTGGGGGGCGCTGACGCGCAGCTGCAAGCTGCAAGCTGCAAGCTACAAGCTACAAGCTACAAGCTACAAGCAAAGCGGATCGGCGTCGTGCCTGCTTTTTCTTGCAGCTTGAAGCTTGCAGCTTGCAGCTTCCGGCTCGCAGCTCAGCGAATGACCCAGCTCATCACCCACAACCCGAGCACCAGCCAGATGATCCCGAGGATGATCGAGGCGCGCATGAAGGCACGGATTGCCGAGTACAGCAGCAGCAGGCCGACGATCAGGGCAAGAATGCTGATCAGTGAGGTGTCCATGCCCAGAGTGCGCGCAAGACCATCGATGAAGTTGCCCCCGGCATTGGCCAGCAGGTTGAACAAGCCGCTCAACGCATCGACGATGAAGCGGATCAACGAACCCAGTGCCTGGCCAAGCCACTCGAAAAAACCTTCTACATGCATAGTTGCTTCCTGATGTACGAATCGGCGAGTTTGCCGTCCCCAAGCCTTTGGCCATCACCTGGCCCGGTCGGTTCCCGATGCCTAGCTTAGCGCGGCCGCGCCACCGCGCGGCAAGGATCCTGCGCGCCAGCGTGGTGGCGTTGGTGGGGCTGGTCGGCCTGTTGTGGTTGGCTGACCGCATCTGGCCATTGCCCATGCCGGCAGATGACCTGGCGCGGGTGGTGCTGGCCGAAGACGGCACGCCCTTGTGGCGCTTCGCCGATGCCCAGGGCGTGTGGCGCTACCCGGTCAGCCCGCAAGAGGTTTCGCCTTTGTACCTGCAGGCCCTGCTGACCTACGAGGACCGTTGGTTCTACCACCACCCAGGGGTCAACCCCCTGGCGCTGGTGCGCGCGGCATGGCTGAACGTGCGCGGTGGGCGTGTTGTTTCAGGTGGCAGCACGCTGTCGATGCAGGTGGCGCGCCTACTCGATCCTCACGACCGCACGCTGGCAGGCAAGCTGCGGCAACTGTGGCGTACGGCGCAGCTGGAATGGCACCTGTCCAAGCAAGACATTCTGCAGATCTACCTCAACCGGGCGCCCTTCGGCGGTACGTTGCAGGGCGTGGCGGCGGCCAGTTGGGCGTACCTCGGCAAGTCACCGATGCACCTCACACCTGCCGAAGCGGCGCTGCTGGCGGTATTGCCCCAGGCACCCAGCCGGTTGCGCCCCGACCGTCACCCCGCACGCGCCCAGCGTGCCCGGGACAAGGTGCTGCAGCGCCTGGGCGAGTATCAGGTATGGCCCGCCTGGCAGATCAAGGAAGCTGCCGAAGAAGCGTTGTTGTTGGCCCCGCGTCACGAGCCAGCCCTGGCACCACTACTGGCGCGCCGGCTGAACACTCCCGGTAGCCCGCCATTGATCCGCACCACGCTCGATGCCTCGTTGCAACGGCGCCTGGAAGACCTGCTGCTGGGCTGGCGTGCTCGCTTGCCCGAGCGTACTTCTGCAGCCGTGCTGGTGGTGGATGCGCACAGCATGGCCGTGCGCGCCTACCTGGGCTCGATCGACCTTGCCGATGAGCGCCGTTTCGGCCACGTCGACATGGTCCACGCCTTGCGCTCACCAGGCTCGACCCTCAAGCCGTTCCTCTATGGCATGGCCCTGGACGACGGCCTGATCCATTCCGAATCGCTGCTGCAGGATGTGCCGCGCCGCTATGGTGATTACCGGCCTGGCAACTTCTCGATGGGTTTCAGCGGCCCGGTCTCGGCCAGTTCGGCGCTGGCCTTGTCGCTGAACCTGCCGGCGGTGCAGTTGCTCGAAGCGTACGGGCCCAAGCGCTTTGCCGCGCAACTGCGCATGGCCGGTATGCCGCTGGCGCTGCCGCCATTGGCCGAGCCTAACCTGTCGTTGATCCTCGGTGGCGCAGGCAGCCGCCTGGAGGAACTGGTGGGTGGTTATGCGGCATTGGCCCGCGGCGGCAACAGTGCGCGGGTGCGTTTGCAACCGCAGGACCCACTGCTGGAGCGGCGCCTGCTGTCGCCGGGGGCGGCGTGGATCATCCGGCGGATTCTCAGCGGCCAGGCGCGACCGGACCGTGATCCGCACGCGCAGTGGCTGCAGCGCCCACAGTTGGCCTGGAAAACCGGTACCAGCTATGGCTTTCGCGATGCCTGGTCGATCGGCGTGGGGCCGCGTTACCTGATTGGCGTGTGGATTGGCCGGCCCGACGGCACGCCAGTACCCGGCCAGTTCGGCCTGGCCTCGGCAGCGCCGCTGATGCTGCAGATTCACGACCTGCTGACCAACCGCGATAGCCAGCGGGGCCTTGGCGTGCCGGTCGAGCACGTGCCTGCCAGCATTGGCGTGGCCGCGATCTGCTGGCCGCTGGGCCAGCCAATGAGCCGGCAAGACCCCAACTGCAGGCGCCAGCGCTTCGCCTGGACCCTGGACGGCACCACTCCGCCGACTCTGCAGGCAGCCGATCAACCGCTTGGGCTGGGTTTGCATGAGCAGGTCTGGGTCAACGCGCAGGGGCTGCGGGTGGATGGCACTTGCCCGGGTGCCCACGCGCGCGATATAGCCCTTTGGCCAGCCCCGCTCGAGCCTTGGCTGGCGCGGGTCGAGCGGCGTGCGGCGCGGTTGCCGGCCGTGGACCCCAGCTGCCCGCCGCAGGTGCCTGCCACAGCACCGCCCCTATCGATCGTCGGTGTACGCCCAGGCGACAACCTGCGCCGCCCGGCCACCAGCCGCGAGCCATTGCAACTGCAGGTTTCGGCCCTGGGTGGGGGTGGGCGACGCTGGTGGTTCCTCAACGGCCAGCCCCTTGGCCAGACCGAGGGGCAGGGCAGCATGCGGGTACGCTTCGAACAGGCTGGGCAGAATGAGCTCAGCGCACTCGATGAGAGCGGTGAAACTGCGCGGGTGGCATTTCAGGTCAGCGAGTAACCGGTCGACGTTTAGCGGGGCAGCACCTACGCTTGCTGGTGATGGGTGTGGCCGGCCGACGCCCCGGCGCCCAAGGGATTGTGGAGCGTCCTATGCGTCTTGCGGTCGTGCCCCCGTTGCTGCTGACCTGGGCCAGCCTGGCCCTCGCCGAGCCGTTGCCGGCGTTTCTCGACACCCAGGAATACGAGCGCCGTCTGCCGACCGCCAACCTGCCGGTGGATACCTATCGCCCCGTGACACCGGCGCTGCAGGTCGTGTTGCCCACTGCCCCCACCCGCGTGCCGTCAGAAGCCCGGTTCGTGCTGCACAAGGTGCGTTTTGAAGGCGGTACGGTTTACCCGCTGAGTGAATTGCGTGAGCACTATCAAACATTGATCGGGCACCAGATATCCGTGGGCGATCTGCAGCAATTCACTGAGCGACTGACCCAGCGTTACCAGCATGATGGCTACCCGCTGTCGTATGCCTACCTGCCACCTCAGGACTTTGCCGAGGGCCGTGTGCAGGTGGTGCTGGTGGAAGGGTACATCAAAGAATATGAGCTGCTGGGTGATATCGGCCCGTCTGCGCTCCACCTCAAGCAGATGACAGCACGCCTGCTGGCCGAGCGGCCACTGACCCAGGAGACGCTCGAGCGCTATGTCGGCGCGGCGCAGCGGATACCGGGTATCAATGTGAAGGCGGAGGTGGTGGTAGGGCGCGCCCCTGAAGAGGCAAACCGTCTGAGGGTACGTGCATGGCACAGACCCGTTGATGCTGGCGTGACCCTGAGTGACGGCAGCCGCGGAGGGCCGCAGGCGCTGTTCAAACTCGCCAGCAATGGCCAGACGCGCTTTGCCGAGCAACTGGCTGCGAGCTTTCTGCTATCGCCCGGTGGCGACCACGTTGATTACCAGCGCCTGGATTACAGCCAGCCTCTGGACGCTCAGGGCAGCCAATTGCTGTTAGCCGTAGCGCGGTACCGCAGCGAGCCGCGTACACGCGTGCGCCTGGATCACGGTGCCGACATCGATCAGCGGCTCGAGAGTGAGCGTTATTCAGTTGGTCTCGGCCAGCCGCTGATGATTGCGCCGAACGAATGGGTGAACGTGGCCGGGCGTTTCTATTCGGTCGGGGAGCACATCGAGTATCGGTCCGGCGGCTTACCCGAGTACGACTCCTCTGTTCGCGCGCTGTCATTCGAAGGCGATTGGCGCAAGGCTGACCACCGTCGCCTGCGTATCGCCAGTGCCGGGGTCTACCAGGGTATGGACTATCTGGGGGCGCGCAGCGATGCGGACTACGACATGGACTTTCTGCGCTTTCGAATCGCTGGGCTGCAGAGCGACCAACTGTCTGACAACTGGCAGAGCGTGGTGGCGGCCGCAGTGCACTGGAGTGACGACAGGCTGCCCGAGAGTGAGCGGGCGGCGTTTGGCGGGCAGCATTTCGGCCGCGGCTACCCAAGCGACCAGGCTGCGGGTGACAAGGGCTGGGGTGTGGCTTACGAGCTCAACTACAGCATCAGGCCTGGCCGTGCCTGGTTGCAACGGGTGCAGCCCTATGCGGTACTCGATGCAGCGCACGCCTGGTACAACGGCGGGCCTTTCGAGGATGCGCACCTCAGTTCAGTAGCGCTGGGCGTGCGCCTGGCAGGCGCGCGGTATGGCAATGTGGCGCTGGAGGTCGCCAAGCCGCTGGCGGATGTGGCACTGGACAGCCTGAACCGTGGGCCGCGGCTGATGCTGAGTGTCAGCTATCAGTTGGATTGAGCCACCGGCTTTAGGCCCTATCGACGGTTTGCCGGTGATAGGGCCTGTGAAGGCAGCTTCAATCAATGGGTGGTGAACCGCAGGTGCACCGGCGACGAACTGGGTGTCAGTGCTAGCGCCAGTTGCGTGCGGTTGTGCATATGGGTCAGCCGCAACACTTGCGACACATAAAGTTTCACGGTGTTTTCGGTAATCCCGAGTTCACAGGCAATCTGGTAGTTGGTCTTGCCTTTGCTCACCAGCCGTGCCACTTCCAGCTGGCGTGGTGAGAGTTTCTCGAACGCGGCAGGCAGGTCGCTCTCACCCTCTTCGACATCGCTGGCGCGGCGGTGAACGCCCTGGCCCCGAGCTTTTTCCAGGTCCTGGTAAAGTTCATCGATGCAGCCAGCCAAGTCTTGCAAGCGTTTGTTGAGACTGCCCAAATCCTGGAAGTTGGATCTGCGCTCCAGCAAAACCTGCTCCTGGCGACGCACGCCTTCCAGCAGTTCGTCGAGGTCCACGGGTTTTTGGTAGTAATCCGTGAAGCCTTCGCGCAACGCACGAATCACGTCCTGCTTGTCGGCGCGGCCAGTGAGCATGATCGCTTCGAACACGCGCTGGCGCCCGGCAATTTCTTTCAGCTCGCGCATCAGTTCAATGCCATCGCGCTCGGGCATGTGCAGATCGCACAACACCAGGCCAATGGCTTCATCTGCCACATAGCGCTCGATGGCTTCGTCTGTCGAATGCGCGGCCACGCAATGATGGCCCTGACTTTCAAGATACTCACACAGCTGTTCGACGATCAGCGGCTGGTCATCAACCACCAGAACCTTCACCTCACTGAATGACTTGGTCACGATCACCTCCCTGTTCCTAAGCGGCCCTGCTCCCGGGCCAGACGCTCTGGCAGCTTAACCATAGACGCTGCTGGCGAACCTGTACAACGCATGTACAAGTATTCGGACAACGGGATTGATCATTGGATCCACACCGCGGTGAGCAGAAAGCCGGCCAGCACATAGGGCACGAAGGCTTGTTTGTCGCCCATTTGTTCGGTGAGTGCCTGCAACCTCTTCTTCACCTTCGGGTTGAACAAGGTCCACAGGCGCCGGCGAGTCAGCAGCCAGAGCAACACGCTGACGCCTGCACCGATAAAGGTCCCGAGCACATATTCATGGCTGGTCGCCAACGCCAGGGCGCCCATGAGCTTGACGTCGTCAGCGCCGAAGCGGCCGAGCATGTAGCCTGGCAAGGTCAATAGCATGACGATGGCCAAGGCCCAGCCGGCGTCGCTGGCCTCGGCGCCAATCCAGGTGTGGCCGGTGAAGAACAGCCAGACCAAGGCACCCGCTGCTACCCCCAAGGTCAGGACGTCGGCGATCTGGCGTTCGCGAATATCCTGTTCAGTGCACAAGGCAAGCCACATCAGCAGAACAATGCTTTGCATTGGCAGGTCGATCCTTATTCGTTGAACACGTCTACCCGTTCATCAAGGTTTATCAACAGGGTAGACGCGATCTGACGAACGGGCTATGCGATGCTCATTTGGCCCTGCCTGGCGGGTAGTTGCCCAGTACCTGGCTCACCGTCTTCTGGATGGCGCTGTTGCGCTCCTCAGGGCTGGGCGGGTAATTGTTCATGATCTGCTCTGCACTGCCGCGCCAGACCAGCTTGCCGTCACGGCCATCGAACATGTCGACCTGGATGGTCGCCACCTTGTAATCGACGCTACGGGTTTCGTTGTACATCGGCCCGCCCCAATAGCCCCCCCAATAGCCGCCCCAGCCACCGCCGTAGTTGGTGGTGATCTGCTGCTGGCGTTGCTCGACGATCAGATAAGCACGGACCTTGACGTCAGGCTGGGCACTGCCCTGGACCGGGCGCAGGCCGCGCTGGTCGAGCTGGTCGGCGACGGCCTGGCGGATTCGCTGTTCGGTAAGGTCGCTCTTGATCCGCGGGTCATCCGGGCGGTAGTGCAGGGCCGGCTCTTGCCATGCCCAGCTGCGGTACGCGGCAAAGTCTCGGCTGGCGTCGAAATCCTGCTGGACGTTGTTGCTGGAGCAGGCGGCAAGCAACAGTACCAATGACAGTAGAACGAAGCGACGCATCATGATGGTTCTCCGTTAGGCATTAACTGGGAGGATAGCCGCTGAGCGCCTTGTGTACCGATTCGCGCAAGGCGCTTTCGCGGTCACGTGGCGAGCTTTTGTCGCTGCCGCTTTCAGCACTCGCGCTCCACACCGGCTGGCCGTTGCGAGCGTCGAACAGATCGATGCGCACCACCATCACCTCAACTTCGTAGGTGCGTACGATCGGCACGCTGCCATAGGCGCCGTAACCGTTGCGGTAGCCGCCGAAACCGACACCGCCATAGGGGTACGGGCCGTAGTAGGGGTCGTAGTAGTCATAGTCGCGTACCTGGCGCAAACGCCGCTCCAGGCGCATGTCGGCACTGACCAGCAAGTCGCCGGTCGCGCCCCGGGCTGGGCGTAGCCCATGCTGGTCGAGGGCACCACTGACGGCATCGGCCAGTTGCCCCGGGTCGGCGTCGGCAGTGCCGCTTGGCAACTGGCCGTTGCGCCAGCTCCAGCTGCGGTAACGGCCATAGTCACGCGCTGGGGCAGGGTAGGCACTGGCGTCGAAGGTGGTGGCTGCCTGCGCGGGCGCCGGTGGCAAGGGGCGGCTGCTGGCAACGTACGGGTTGCTGCCCTGACAGGCGCTGAGGGCAAGCGGCAGCAAGGCCAGGTACAACAGGCGGTACGGCATGAGGTCCTCCCGGCGGGCAGGTCAGCGAGGGCGGCACATCCAGTGCAGGTAACGACCAAGCCCGGCAAAGCTTGGGTGGCGGCGGTGGGCCAGTTCCATTTCCAGCAGGTCGAGCATCTGCGCCTTGGCCTGGAACTCCCTGGGCATGTAGTCGTGGAACACTCGCACGCCACTCTCGGTTTCGACCTGCCATAGAGGATCAAGTTGCACCTTGAGCTCACGCGGATCAAGCGGTTTCTGCGGGGTGAGGCTCTGTTTTTCACCTTCCAGGCGGTTGCTGCGCAACTTGCGGAAATGGCCCTTGAGCAGGTTGCGATAAACCAGCGCATCCCGGTTGTAGAAGGCCAGGGACAACCAACCGCCGGGCGCGGTCAGCTGGTGCAGCACCGGAAGGATGCTCTCTGGCTCGGCCAGCCATTCGAGCACGGCGTGGCACAGCACCAGATCGTAGGGCTCGGTGAGTTGACCGAGCAGGTCCTGCCATGGCGCCTGGATGAAGGTGGCGGTCTGGCCGGCATCGGCAAAGCGCGTGCGGGCACCTTCGAGCATGGGTGCGGCCGGTTCGGCCAGGGTCACTTGGTGACCGCGCTCGGCCAGCCATAACGCCATGTGGCCGAGCCCTGCGCCGATGTCGAGCACCCGTAGCGGGCGGTCTGGGAGGGTTTCGGCCAGGTCGGCCTGCAGCACGGCCAGGCGGATAGCGCCCTTGGCGCCACCGTAGATTTTCTCGGCGAAGCGGGTGGCCAGTTCATCGAAGTGACGGTCGTTCATCGAGCGAAGCGCCTTTCGGTGTCGGCCAGCTTGGCCCGTACCACCTGCTCCATGTCCAGGCCCAGTTCGCTGCACAGCAGCAGTAGGTAGAGGACGACGTCACCTACCTCCTGGCCGGCGTGGGCGAGTTTGTCCGCAGGCAGCTGGCGCGATTCGTCCTCGCTGAGCCATTGGAAGATTTCCACCAGCTCGGCCATTTCCACACTGGCCGCCATGGCCAGGTTCTTCGGGCTGTGGAAGCCGCGCCAGTCGTTGTTGTCACGGATCTGGTGCAGGCGTTGAGTGAGTTCTTGCAGGTTCATCGCGGGTCTCCTAGTGCCGCATAGCTTCCGTGCAGCCCCAACGCAAAGCAAGAGGATTCAGGGGCCACGGTAGCCTGTGGCCTTCACAGCGCCCCCCAGCGCCCGACCATATGCAGCAGCTGGCCATGCCCATCCAGGCGCAGTTCCCCGGCAGGGCCGGCCGCGCTGGCGCTCAATACCACCTCCGAGGGCAGCCGCACGGGTTTGCGGAAATCCACCTCAAAGGCATATCCGCTGTCTGGCAGGTGCCCGCGCAGGGCTGCCAGCGCCATGGCTTTGCTCCACATGCCATGGGCGATAGCTTTGGGGAAGCCGAACAGCCGGGCACTGGTGGCGCTCAGGTGAATCGGGTTGTAGTCGCCACAGACTTTGGCGTAGCGCCGGCCGATATCGCTGTCGGCGTACCAGCGGGTCGCTTCAGGCAACGGCTGGGGTTCGCTTTCCTCTCGCTCTTCGGGCTGCCCTTCACGTTTCAAACCGCGCACCAGCATCCGGCTGGTTTCGCGCCATATCAGGCCTAAGCCATCTTCGGCTTCGGTGATCAGGTCGAATGTGCCGCCCTTGGCATGTGGCTGCAGGTTGTCGGCATAGACCGCAAAGTGCAGCCCGTCGATGCCACCCAGGGGGCGCAGCACCTCGATGCGGTTATGCAGGTGTACCAGGCCCAGCAGCGGGAAGGGGAAGTTGTCGGCGGTCAGCAACTGCAACTGCAGGGTGAACGCCATGATGTGGGGGTAGGTGCCCGGCAAGCGGGCGTCATCGGTGAAGTGGCAAAGATGCCGGTACGCTGCGAGATTGCCGTGCTGCACACGCATGAAGCAGCGCAGGCCATCGGCTGGCAGCGCCTGGCCGCTGATCTTGCGTTTGCTGGCAGCGCGCAGATAGAGGCTTGCGCGTGAGTCGGGGCTGTTCAGGTCGTGCCAAGGGCGGTTCATGGTCAAGCTCCCATCAATGCCTGGCCACAGACCCGCAGCACTTGGCCATTGACCGCGCCGGAGCCGGGCTGACTGAGCCAGGCGATGGCCTCGGCGACATCCTGAGGGCGACCGCCCTGGCCCAGCGAGCTCAGGCGCCGCCCGGCTTCGCGCAGGCCCATGGGCATGGCGGCGGTCATGTGCGTCTCGATGAAACCGGGGGCCACGGCATTGATGCTGCCGCCTTGCGCGCCAAGCTTCGGCGCCCAGGCCTGGGCAAAACCGATCAGCCCGGCCTTGCTTGCGGCATAGTTGGCCTGGCCGCGGTTGCCGGCGATGCCGCTGACCGAAGCCAGCAGCGTGATGCGTGCGTCCGCCCCCAGCGCGCCGCCTGCATACAGTGCCTGGGTCAGTACCTGGGGTGCCTTGAGATTGACTGCCATCACCGCGTCCCAGTAGTCAGGGGTCATGTTGGCGAGGGTCTTGTCTTTGGTGATGCCGGCGTTGTGCACGACGATGTCGATGCCGCCGGGCAAAGCCTGGAGCAGCAACTCAGCGGCGTCGCTGGCGCAGATGTCCAGGCCCAGCGCCTTGCCGCCCAGGCGGGCGGCGAGGGCATCGAGGTCTTGTTGGGCCTGCGGCACGTCCAGCAGCATCACCTCGGCACCATCACGCGCCAAGGTTTCGGCAATGGCTGCGCCGATCCCGCGCGCAGCACCGGTGATCAGTGCCCGGCGCCCGGCCAGCGGCCGCGTCCAGTCTTCGACCTCGCTGGCACAGGCTTGCAAGCGCAGCACCTGGCCGGAAATGAACGCACTCTTGGGTGACAGAAAGAAGCGCAAGGCGCCTTCGAGCTGGCTGTCGGCAGCTTCATCCAGGTACAACAGCTGCGCCGTCCCACCGTTGCGCAGCTCCTTGGCCAGCGAGCGGCTGAAGCCTTCCAGGGCACGCTGGGCGACGCTGGTCAGCGGGTCGTCGATGCCTTCCGGAGGGCGCCCGAGTATGACCACATGGGCGCAGGGCGCCAGGCTACGCAGCAACGGCTGGAAGAATTCGCGCAACTGCTTCAGCTCATCGCTGTCGGACAGATGACTGGCATCGAATACCACAGCCTTGAGCTTGGGCCCCAGGCCCGCCACCCATGCCGGCGCCTGCAGGCTTGCGCCATTGAAGCTGTAGCATTCGCTGGTCAGGCGGGGAGCGATGGCTTCGACCTGATTTGCCAAAGGCCCTCCGCCGATCACCAACGCACCTTCCACCGGGCGTAGGCGGCCTGCCTGCCAGCGTTCCAGCGGTGCCGGGTGTGGCAGCCCGACGGCATCGATGAGGCGGCGGCCGAGGTTGGAGTTGGCAAAGTCGAGATAGCGGTCGCTCATGTGCGGGTCTCCCTGAAGGCAAGCATTGAAGTGTGGACCAACTTTGTAGGAAGGTCGTTCGAATGCGGCAAAAACACCTAGGCTGTTCGGATCGAGATGTTTCAGGAGGAATCTACGCATGCGTTCACTTCGCCGGGTCGCGATTCTGGGCGGCAACCGAATACCTTTTGCCCGCTCCAACGGCACCTACGCCACTGTCAGCAACCAGGCAATGCTCACGGCCACGCTGGAGGGGCTGACAGAACGGTACCGCTTGCACGGTTTGCGCCTGGGTGAAGTCGTGGCCGGTGCGGTGCTCAAGCATTCTCGCGACATGAGCCTGACGCGCGAATGTGTGCTGGGTTCGCGGCTCTCGCCACAGACGCCGGCCTACGATATTCAGCAGGCTTGCGGCACCGGGCTGGAGGCGGCCTTGCTGGTGGCCAACAAGATTGCCCTTGGGCAGATCGACAGCGGTATCGCCGGTGGCGTCGACACCACTTCCGATGCCCCGATCGGGGTCAATGAGGGGCTGCGGCGCATCTTGCTGCAGGCCAACCGTGGCAAGACCCTGGGCGAGCGGCTAAAGCCCTTCCTGCAACTGCGCCCGGGGCATCTGAAACCCGAGCTGCCGCGCAATGGCGAGCCGCGTACCGGGTTGTCGATGGGCGAGCATTGCGAGCGCATGGCCCAGGCCTGGCAGATTGACCGCGCCGAGCAGGACGAATTGGCGCTGCTTAGCCATCAGCATCTGGCAGCGGCCTATGCCGAGGGTTGGCAGGATGACCTGCTGACACCCTTTCTGGGCCTCACGCGCGACAACAACCTGCGGCCGGACTTGACCCTCGAGCAGTTGAGCAAGCTCAAGCCCGCCTTCGACCGCAGCGGCGTGGGCACACTCACAGCGGGCAACTCCACACCGCTGACCGATGGTGCGTCGCTGGTGCTGCTGGGCACGGAGGAGTGGGCGCAGGCACAGGGCCTGCCGGTGCTGGCCTATCTGGTCGATGGCGAGACGGCTGCGGTGGACTTCGTCAAAGGGCAGGAAGGGCTGCTGATGGCGCCGGCCTATGCGGTGCCGCGGCTTCTGGCGCGCAATGGCCTTAGCCTTCAGGACTTCGATTATTACGAGATCCATGAGGCATTCGCTGCCCAGGTGCTGTGCACGCTCAAGGCCTGGGAGAGTGCCGAGTACTGCCGCGAGCGGCTGGGGCTGGAGGCGCCGCTGGGCGCGATCGATCGGAGCAAGCTCAACGTCAAGGGCAGCTCATTGGCGGCAGGGCACCCGTTCGCGGCGACCGGGGGGCGGATCCTGGCCAACCTGGCCAAACTGCTGGCGACGGCGGGGAAGGGGCGCGGCTTGATTTCGATCTGCGCGGCGGGCGGGCAAGGGGTGACAGTGATCGTCGAGCGGTGACCGCCTGCAGGGCTGCAGGGTGCCTGTGGCCGGTGTTAGGCTTGTCTGGTCAGAACCACAAGAACTCACTATGCCGAGTATCGGACACCCCCGCGCCATTCCAGCCCTGGTCCATTTGCCCAGGCCGCTCTATGCCCGTGCTGAAAGCCTGGGGGCCGGCTCCTGGACCACTCGCCACAGCCACGACTGGGTGCAGTTTTCCTATGCGATCAGCGGTGTGCTGGGTGTCTACACGCGTGATGGCAGCTATTTCGCCCCACCGCAATGGGGTGTGTGGATTCCTGCCGACGCTGAACACGAAGTGGTGACGTCCGGACGGGCGGAAATGCGCAGCCTGTACATTCGCCGCGACGCTTGCCCTTGGGCTTCGGCGCAGTGCCGGGTGTTGGAAGTGACACCGCTGGCGCGTGAGTTGATCAAGCAGTTCTGTGTTTTCCCACCGCACTATCCCGAAGGCGATAGCGTCGAAGGCCGCTTGGTCTCGGTGCTGCTCGACCAGCTTCGTACTTTGCCTGAAGTGGGGTTCTCCCTGCCGCTGCCCCGGCATGCCGGCTTGCTGGCGCTGTGCAACAGCTTGATTGCCGCGCCGGATCAGGTGCAAACCCTGCAGCAGTGGGCCGGCCAATTGCAGTGCTCGGAAAAGACCCTGATGCGCCTTTTTCAGCGCGAGACGGGGTTGAGCTTTCGCAACTGGCGTCAACGCATGCGGTTATTGTCGTCGCTGGCGTTGCTGGAGACGGGGGCGAGTGTGACAGACGCGGCGCTGGGCTGCGGCTATGACTCGACGTCGGCCTACATCGCCGCCTTCAAGCAATTGTTTGGCTCTACACCGGGTGAGTTGACGTTGTAGCGGGGGGCCGGCCTCTTCTCGGGGAACCTGCGAAGAGGCCGGTGCAGCCTGCCGGTCAGGTGCGGAAGCGTCGTACCAGCGAATCCAGCTCATTGGACAACCCGGCCAGGCTTTCCGAGTCCTGCCGCGCCGCCTGCGCCAGGTCGGCCACCAACTGCGCATCACCGTGGATCTGGCTGATATGGCGGTTGATGTCTTCGGCAACCTGGTGCTGTTCTTCTGCCGCGGTGGCGATTTGCGTGTTCATGTCGCGGATGATGTCCACCGACTCGCGTATCTGGCCAAAGCTGTCGCGGGCCAGGCCAATGCGGTTGACCGACTGCTGCGACACTTCCAGGCTGGCATGCATCTGCTCGGCCACTTCGGCGGTACGGCTGGCCAGGTTGCCAAGCAGCCCATCGATTTCAGCCGTCGAGTCGGCGGTGCGCTTGGCCAGCGCCCGGACCTCGTCGGCCACTACCGCAAACCCGCGGCCCTGTTCGCCGGCGCGGGCGGCTTCGATCGCGGCATTGAGCGCCAGCAGGTTGGTCTGTTCGGCAATCGAGCGAATGGTACCGAGGATCGACTGAATGGCATTGCTGTCGCGCTCCAATTGCTGGATCGACTGGGCCGATTGCTCGATCTCCTGGCTCAGCCGGTCGACACTGTTGACGGCCGCATCGATCTGCTGCTGGCCTTCGCGGGCCTGTTGCTGGCCGCTGTCGGCCGACTGCGCGGCCTGGCTGCAGGAGCGGGCAACCTCGTTGGCGGTGGCGACCATTTCGTGGAATGCGGTGGACACCATGTCCACTGCTTCGCGCTGGCGCCCGGCGGCCTCGGCCATGTCGCTGGAGACCTGAGTGGAGCTGGTGGAGGTGCTGAGGATCTTGCCCGCCGCCGAGCCGATATGCTGGATCAGGCTGCGGATGGCGCCGAGGAACTGGTTGAACCAACCGGCCAGTTGCGCGGTTTCATCACGGCCACGGACTTCCAGGTTGCGGGTCAGGTCGCCTTCGCCCTGGGCGATGTCCTCCAGGCCACTGGAAACACTGTTGATGGGGCGTACGATGAGTTTGGCGAACGTGGCGCCGACCACAGCGAACAGCGCAGCCAGCACCAGCGCGACGCCGCCGATGAGCCAGGTGAGGCGGGTGGTGGTCTGCATCACTTCGCTTTGTTGGATCAGGCCTATGAAGGTCCAACCGAGTTTTTCGTCGGGGTAGACGTTGGCCATGTAGCGCACGCCGCCGATTTCGACCTCAGCCAAGCCCTTGCCGGCTTTGGCCAGCTCGGCATAACCGTCGCCAAAGCTGGCCAGCTGTTTGAAATTGTGACTGGCATCGCGTGGGTCGACCATCACGTTACCGTTGTTTTCCATGAGGATCAGGTAGCCGCTTTCGCCTAGTTTGATCTGCTGGACGATCTCGGTCAGGCCCTTGAGCGATACGTCGATGTTGACCACGCCACCGGGGCTGCCCAGTTGGTTGGCAACGGTGCGCACAGTGCTGACCAGTACGGCATCGTCGCCGGCCCAGTAGTAGGGGGCGGTGCGCAGGGTCTTGCCAGGGTTGGCCATGGCCGCCTGGTACCAGGGGCGGGTGCGCGGGTCGTAGTTGCTCATGTTCGGATCGCCTGGCCAGAAGGCGTAGCCGCCGTCTTGCAGGCCATAGGATACGTAGGCGTAGTCCGGATGGCTTTTGGCCAGGCGCGTGAACAGTTCGTACAGTGTCTTGTCCTGATCGCTGGGTGTGATTTGCGCAGCGTCGGCGCTGATGTGTTTCTTGACGTTGTCGCCGCTACCGGTGACCTGGGGGAGGCTGGCCAGGTAGTCGACGTTTTGGGTGATGCCCTGGAAAAACAGGTTCATCGCGTTACTGACCTGGCGGATTTCCCGGCTGCTGCCGTCAAGGAAATCGTCGCGGGCTTCGCCGCGCAGGTTGATGACCACCAAGGTGGCTACGAGGACGATGGGCAGTGCGGCGATGACCGCGAATGCCCAGGTCAGTTTCTGTTTGATGTTCATCGACGCTCCCGGAATTTATTTTTTTCGACACGCGAGGCAGGTAGAAACTGTATCGGCGGCGTCCGGGTTTTTTTGAGTGAAAATGCCCGTATTTATTGGGCAAAGGCGCATTTGGCGACTATTCGGTCGGCTCCAGGCTAATATGGCATACCAAGCGTGGGCTCAACTGCAGCATTCACTCCCTTTTGCGAGATCTTTGAGAATCGGGCAGTCAGGCCGGTCATTGCCTTTGCAGTGCGCTACTAGTTCGCTCAAGGTGTCACGCAGGCTGGCCAGTTCCTCGATACGCCGGTTCAGCTCATCGATGTGTTGCAGCGCCAGCGCCTTCACGTCGGCGCTGGCGCGTTGCCGGTCCTGCCACAGGGTCAGCAGTTTGCCCACCTCTTCCAGGGAAAACCCCAGGTCGCGTGAGCGCTTGATGAAGGCAAGGCTGTGCAGGTCCTCTGGCTGGTACAGGCGGTACCCGCTGTCGCTGCGGGTGGCCGGCTTGAGCAGGCCGATGGCTTCGTAATAGCGGATCATCTTGGTGCTGAGCCCGCTGCGGCGGGCGGCCTGGCCGATATTCATGGGGCCTCCTGCGAGGTGCTGGTGGGTTTCCAGGTCTTGAGCCACAAGGCGTTGCTTACCACGCTGACGCTGGACAACGCCATGGCGGCGCCGGCCACTACTGGGTTCAGATAACCCAGCGCGGCCAGCGGGATGCCGATGAAGTTGAAGATGAATGCCCAGAACAGATTCTGGCGGATTTTCGCATAGGTCTTGCGGCTGATTTCCAGGGCGGCAGGCACCAGGCGCGGGTCACCACGCATCAGGGTGATGCCGGCAGCCTGCATGGCCACGTCGGTGCCGCCCCCCATGGCGATGCCGATATCGGCGGCGGCAAGCGCTGGGGCGTCGTTGATACCGTCGCCGACCATCGCCACTACACCACCCTTTTTCAGCTCGGCTACCGTGGCGGCCTTGTCGGCCGGGAGCACTTCGGCGTGTACATCGTCGATGCCGAGGGTGTCGGCGACCACCTTGGCGCTACCGCGATTGTCGCCGGTCAACAGGTGGGTGCTGATATGGCGCTGGTGCAGGGCTGAGATAGCCTGTTCGGCACCTGGCTTGAGGCTGTCGCCGAAGGCGAACAACCCTAGCACGCGAGGCTGTGGGCCCCGTTCAATCAGCCAGGACAGGGTACGGCCTTCGGCTTCCCAGGCCTGTGCTTGTGTGGCGAGGGCGCCGGGTTGCAGGTTGCATTCGTCGAGCAGGCGCCGGTTGCCCAAGGCCAGGTCACGGCCTTGCACCTGGCCAGCGATACCGCGGCCGGTAAGGGACTGGCTGCCGGTTACCGTAGGCACCTCCAGCCCCTGCCCGGTGCAGGCATCGAGTACTGCCTTCGCCAAGGGGTGTTCGCTGCCCCGTTGCAGGGCAGCGGCCAAGCGAAGCAATTCGGCTTTCTCACCTACCAGTGCCTGGCTGTGGACAACGCGCGGGCTGCCAGAGGTGAGCGTACCGGTTTTGTCGAACACCACGCGGTTCACCGCATGGGCGCGCTCCAGTGCCTCGGCGTCCTTGATCAGGATGCCGTGGCGCGCGGCAACGCCTGTGCCCGCCATGATCGCGGCAGGTGTGGCCAGGCCAAGGGCGCAAGGGCAGGCAATCACCAGCACGGCGACGGCATTGATCAGCGCAGTCTGCAGCGGGGCGCCGGCCAGTGACCAGCCGATCAGGGTCAGCAGTGCGATCAACAGCACGGCCGGCACGAAGATCTGGCTGACCCGGTCTACCAGTTTCTGGATGGGCGCCTTGGCAGCCTGGGCATCTTCGACCAGGCGGATGATGCGGGCCAGCACGGTTTCTGTACCCAACGCCCGGGTACGCACCAGCAGCCGGCCCTCGCCGTTGATCGCGCCGCCGGTGACGCTATCGCCCGGTTGCTTGGGCACTGGCAGGCTCTCGCCGCTGATCAGGGCTTCGTCGGCGTGGCTGTTGCCTTCTTCCACTTCACCATCGACCGGGAAGCGCTCCCCGGGCTTGACCAGCACCAGGTCACCGAGCCGCAACCGGGCAATTGCAACGTCTTCTTCGTGGCCATCGACCACCCTCACGGCGCGCTCTGGGCGCAGCGCCTCGAGGGCACGGATGGCGCTGGCGGTCTGGCGTTTGGCGCGGCTTTCCAGGTACTTGCCCAACAACACCAGGGCGATCACCACCGCCGACGCCTCGAAGTACAGGTGCGGGGCCATCCCGGCCGGTGCCTTGGCCCATTGGTACAGGCTCAGGCCGTAACCGGCACTGGTGCCCAGCGCGACCAGCAGGTCCATATTGCCGGCGCCAGCGCGCACAGCCTTGTAGGCCGCCACATAAAAGCGTGCACCAAGGATGAACTGCACGGGGGTGGCCAGCGCGAATTGCGCCCACGCCGGCAACATCCAGTGCACACCAAAGGGTTGCAGCAGCATCGGCAACACCAGGGGCAGGGCCAACACAAGGGCGGTGCCTACGGCCAGACGTTCGTTGCGCAGTCGGCGCTGGACGGCTTGCTGATCGTTGTCGGCCGGCAGCGGCAGGCTGGCACCGTAGCCGGCCTTTTCGACCGCGCCGAGCAACAGGTTGTCATCAAGGCCCTGCAGCACCTGAAGGTGGGCACGTTCGTTGGCAAGGTTGACACTCACCTGCTCGACGCCCGGTAGTTTGCCGAGTGCGCGCTCCACACGGCCGACGCAACTGGCGCATGTCATGCCATCGATGCGTAGCTCCAGGGTGCGGGTCGGTACCTGGTACCCGGCGCTGCGCACGGCCTCGACCAGGGCCGGCAGGCTGCCGGCCGGGGCTTGGACCCTGGCCTGTTCGTTGGCGAGGTTGACGCTGACCTGTTCAGCGCCATTGACCTTGCGCAGCGCGCGCTCGACGCGGCCAGCACAGCTGGCGCAGGTCATGCCGGAGATCGGCAGGTCGAATGAAGTGGATGCGGGCATGGCTCTCCTCCTTGGACAGGCCACCAGCATCAACCTTGCCATGTGGGGAAGGTCAATAGTCCAGGCTGGCTCGCCTCAGTACCAGCCCATTGTGGCCCATGGCAATGCGGTACTTGTTGATCTGGCCCGCTTGCAGGGTCAGCCGGGTGCTACGCTGGTCTTCCAGGCCGGGCGCGCAGCCGGGCATCTGCCCCGGCAGCAGGCGCAAGCGCACGTCAACAGGGCCGGGCGGCAGGTTGAAGGAGGTCGACTGTTCCTGGAACACGCGCCCGGAGAGCTGGTCGTTGAGATAGACACCGATTTCGCAGCTGGTGGCCACTTCCAGGCGTTCGCGTGAAATGATCAGCACGCTGTAGTCCGAGTTGCCTTCGGCGCTTGCCGGTGGCACTGCTGCCAGCGTGCCCAATAGCCCGACAACGCCCACTGCTGTCCTGAACATGAAGAATCTCCTGCTTGCCGAATCGTAAAGGCGCAGCTTGGCCGAGGTTGGTAGGGATTTCCAGCCCGGCCGTTCGATGCAGAACTTGACCTTGCCCCGATGGCAAGCTTGAAACTGCGCCAAACCCTGAAGGAGGCAACACCCATGCAAGTGTTCAACGTACAAGGCATGACCTGTGGCCATTGCGTCAAGGCGGTGACCCGCGCGGTACAGGACCAGGACGCGAGCGCCAAGGTCGAGGTCGATCTGGCCGGCAGGCAGGTGCGTGTGCAGAGCGCTCTGGCTGCTGAGCAGTTGCTGGCAGCGATTCGTGAAGAGGGCTACCAGGCCGACGTGGCCTGAAGTCGAATGGGCCGCTTCTGCGGCCCTGTTTTGTTGCAAATGTTTTCATGCTGATGGCGTCGCTTGCAGGTAGACTTACGCACTTGCTTAGCCTGCTATGGATTCCTGATGAACCTGCGAATGGTGCTGATCCTGGGCGCACTCAGTGCGTTTGGGCCCCTTGCGATCGACTTTTACCTGCCCGCCTTCCCGGCCATGGCGCAGGCGTTCGCCACCGACGAAAAACACGTCCAGACCACGCTGGCCGCCTACTTCCTCGGCCTGTCGCTCGGGCAACTGGCGTATGGGCCGGTGGCCGATCGCTTTGGCCGGCGCAAGCCGCTGCTGTTTGGCGTCACGCTGTTTACCCTGGCGTCGTTGGCCTGCGCCTACGCGCCAAACCTGGACACGCTGATCTTGGCGCGCTTCGTCCAGGCGCTGGGCGGCTGCGCCGGAATGGTGTTGTCACGGGCCATCGTCAGTGACAAGTGCGACCCGGTGGCCTCGGCCAAAGTGTTCTCACAACTGATGCTGGTGATGGGGTTGGCGCCAATTCTTGCACCGATGCTCGGCGGCGTACTGGTGAACCTGGCGGGTTGGCAGTCGATTTTCCTGACATTGAGCCTGTTCAGTGCTGCTTGCTTGCTGGCGGTCGGCCTGGGGTTGCCAGAGAGCTTACCTGCGCACATGCCGCGTCAGCCGTTGTCGGGCGCTTTGCGTCAATACCTTCGGTTGTTGGCTGACCGCACGTTCTTTGGCCATGCATTGACCGGAGGGATCGCCATCGCGGGTATGTTTGCCTACATCGCCGGTTCACCGTTCGTGTTCATTAAGCTCTACGGTGTGCCGGCCGAGCACTACGGCTGGTTGTTCGGTACCAATGCGGCAGGTTTCATCCTGGTGGCGCAGATCAACGCGCGTCTGCTGGCAAAGCGTGGGCCGGCCTTCCTGCTGGTGCGTGCAGTCTGGCTGTACCTGGCTGCGGGGCTGGCGTTGCTCGGTGTGGCAGCGCTGCGCCCAGCTGAACTATGGCCATTGCTGGTGCCGCTGTTCATCTGCATCGCCAGCCTGGGTTGCATCATCCCCAATGCTTCGGCGTGCGCCATGAGCGGGCAGGGCGCACGCGCCGGTAGCGCCTCGGCCTTGATGGGCTGCCTGCAATTCAGCGTCGCCGCAGGCGCGGCGGCGCTGGTCAGCCTGCTGCACGATGGCAGTGCAGTGCCCATGGCGTTGGTAATCAGCCTGTGCGGGGCGCTGGTGGTCAGTGTTGCGCTGTTGACCCGGCGCTTGCAGGCCACGCCTGCGGCTTGAGTGGGTGAGGCGCGCGCAGACGAGCTTCCAGTGTGACGACGAAGGCGCGTGCTTCTGCTTCGCTGCGAAAGCTCACCACATGCTGGTCAAGCCTGACTTCCCAGGGGCAGTTGGGGTTACGGTTAGACGCACTGACGATAATCTCCATCGCGGCATACCTCCGAAGGGTGGGGAGAGCGGCTCAAGTGTAGCGCTGCGGTTACGGGGTGCCAGGGTATGAGTGGGCGTCCTGACTGGCGGTCAGGGCATTTTCCGGCAGGGGCGTCAGACGCTTCCAGATGCAATGGCTGGAGGGTGTAGAACCTTCACTTTTGTTTGCGCTATTTATGGAACGGCGCTGTCGGCAGAGTCTCTGCCCGCGCGGGGCCATTGTTCCTCGTGCGTCGTTTCTTCCCTTCTATTTCGCGGCCTGATGCCTGTCACCTAAAACTGACGCGGGGCCATTGGCCTATTCCAATCGGTCAAGGGTTGCCCTACCCATCCCTCTTTGACTCCCCTGGGCTGCCTGCGCGGCTGCCGGACGGGCCGTTCATGCGGCTTATACTGACCCCGGTGCCAGGCCGGTAGCAGCTAGGGGGCCATCGGCGTTACCAATGTTGGCCATTGGAATTCGGATCTTGCAGGGAGTTGAAGGGACATGAATACAGTCAGCAGTATCAGTCAGATTGCCGGCCTGATGGCCGACCCCAAGCGAAGCGCCATGTTGTGGGCGTTGATCGATGGCACGCCGCGACCGACCGATGAGCTGGCGATGATGGCTGGGTTGACGTCCTCCTCGGCCTGCGCCCACTTGTCATTGCTGTCGTCGGCAGGCCTGCTCAGGCTTGAGGCGCGCGGTCGCAAGCGTTACTTCCGGCTGGCGACGCCACAAGTGGGGGCGGCCGTGGAAGCCTTGGCCAGCGTGCAGCTGGGTACCGACCGGGGCGTGCAGGCCAAGCCGCTGCCAATGCCGATGTCGACGCGCCGGGCCCGTCGTTGCGGTGATCACCTGGGCGGCGAGCTGGCCGGTGAGCTCTATCATCGGTTGGTGGTAGCAGGCTGGCTGGAGGGCAGCGTGCACCAGATGATGGTCAGTGAGGAGGGCCGGGCGCAGTTGGCTGGCATTGGCGTCTATATCGATGCACTGGCGCCTCAGCAGCAGCGCGGTTGCGTGATCTGCCACTGTAATGAGTGGAGCGACCAGGGGCCTCATCTTGGCGGCAGCCTGGGGCAGGCCTTGCTCACGTTGTTCCTGCAGTCGGGATGGATACGCGAGGCGGAGAACACGCGGGCATTGCAGATCTCGGCACTGGGGATTCAACAGATCAATCGCATTGCCCGCGTTCCAGCGTTGCAAGTGGGGTAGCTGCAACGCCTTGCCCGGTCACACCAAGCGTGCGTCCAGGCTGTTCTGCGCGAGGCGGCGGGCCTGATCTTCAGTCATGCCCAGGTGGGTGTGCAAGGCGTGGAAGTTTTCGGTGACGTAGCCGCCGAAGTAGGCGGGGTCATCCGAGTTCACGGTCACCTTCACGCCGCGCTCGAGCATGTCGAGGATGTTGTGCTGGCTCATGTGATCGAACACACAGAGTTTGGTATTGGACAACGGGCACACGGTGAGTGGGATCTGCTCGTCGATGATGCGTTGCATCAGGCGTTCGTCTTCTATGGCGCGCACGCCATGGTCGATGCGCTTGATTTTCAGCAGGTCGAGGGCTTCCCAGATGTATTCGGGTGGGCCTTCCTCGCCAGCGTGGGCCACGGCGACGAAGCCTTCGCTGCGGGCACGGTCGAAGACGCGCTGGAACTTGCTCGGCGGGTGGCCTTTCTCGGAGCTGTCCAGGCCGACCGCGATGAACGCGTCGCGGAACGGTAGGGCCTGGTCCAAGGTTTTCTGTGCTTCTTCTTCGCTCAGGTGGCGCAGGAAGCTGAGGATGAGGCCGCTGCTGATACCCAGTTGCTCGCGACCATCCTTGAGTGCCTGGTTGATACCATTGAGCACTACCTCGAACGGGATGCCGCGGTCGGTGTGGGTCTGCGGGTCGAAGAACGGCTCGGTGTGGATGACGTTCTGCGCCTTGCAGCGCAGCAGGTAGGCCCAGGTCAGGTCATAGAAGTCCTGCTCGCTGCGCAGCACGTCTGCACCCTGGTAATACAGGTCGAGGAATTCCTGCAAATTGTTGAAGGCGTAAGCGCTACGCAGGGCTTCGACGTCGTTCCAGGGCAGGGCGATCTTGTTGCGCTCGGCCAGGGCGAACAGCAACTCCGGCTCCAGTGAGCCTTCCAGGTGCAGGTGCAGTTCAGCCTTGGGCAGGGCGTTCAACCATTCATACATAGTGGGTGTTCTCAAATCAGATACGGTTGCCGCCATTCTACAGGGCCAGGCCGGGTATTGCGCCCGGCCTGGCCTTGCATCGTTTCAACCACCGATCAGATCCGACTCACCAGACGAGCGATTCGCCTTTGTAGTTGATGAAGCGCAGCCCGCCGTTGCCACTTTGCGCCTTGATCTGTTCGAGCATGCCCTGGGTACTGGTGAGCACGTCGATTTCGGCGTTCTCGCCGCCCATATCGGTCTTGACCCAACCCGGGTGCATGGCCAATACGCAGAGGTCAGGCCGCTGCAGGTCGACCACGAAGCTGTTGATCATCGAGTTCAGCGCAGCCTTGCTCGCCTTGTAAAGGCAGACCTCGCCACCGTCGGGGATGGTCACGCTACCCAGGATCGAGCTCATGAACGCCAACACGCCCGAGCCTTCACGCACCTGGCCGGCAAGGCGCCGGGCAACGCGGATCGGCGCGACGGCGTTGGTCATGAACAGGTCGCCGATTTCATTGCGCTGTACGGTTTCCAAATCCTGCGGCAGCGGCCCCATGACACCGGCATTGATGAACACCAGGTCGAACACTTCGCCTTGCAGGCACTGCTTCAGGCCATCGAGCTGTGCGGTGTCGTTCATTTCCAGCTGTTCGACGCGTACCCCTGGCACGTTATCGAGAGCGCTGGGTTTTTGCGGGTCACGCACCGTGGCCGTGATGTTCCAGCCATCTTCGTGAAGGCGCTGCACCAGGCCAAGGCCAAGCCCGCGGGAGGCACCGATGATGAGGGCAGTTCTTGGAGTCGTCATAGGTACATTCCTGTCGCAGTAGGGAAAAGGATTTGAGCATACTGCAGACTGGCGTCATGCGCCGCATCACGAGTGGTCAAGAAATGATCAATGGTGTTTGGCCGTGCGTGCCCGGGGGCTTCGCTCGTTGGCTAACGGGTTATCCACAGGCTGTTCCACAGTTAATGTGCGCAAGATGCCAGGCGGCCTTGGTTATAGAGGGTTCATGACTGGGGATAACTCACCCAAGCTCAGCCCACCGAGCCTTTTATCGTACTATGATCAAAAAATGCTCAATGCTCTGCAGGCCATGAAGGGCGTGGCCTGCATCGGAGTGCCCCAAGCTTATCCACAGGCAGGCCCACAGTTGTTGTGGGCAAAGGTCAGTGGGCTTCCAAGAGGATGCGCCCGCGGCTGAGGTCGGCCAGTTGCTGTTGCAGCGCGCCGGTGTGCGCCTCGCCGACCGCAATGTGCAGGTCGACCCCATTGGCGGTGAACCGCTCTTCCAGCACGAGACCGTCGACTTCGGCCAGGCGCAGTTTGACCAGGGCCAGTTCGCTGAAGCTGCAACTGCAGCTGTACTCGCTTCGTTGCACCAGCAGCCTTTTCGGCGCCTGCTGCAAGCACTTGTTGGCACCGCCACCATACGCCCGGGCCAGGCCGCCGGTGCCTAGCTGGATGCCCCCGTACCAGCGGATCACCAATACCACGACCTGGTCACAGTCCTGGGCTTCTATGGCAGCCAGGATTGGCCTGCCGGCCGTGCCGCCAGGTTCGCCATCATCGCTGCTGCGGTACTGCCCGCCCAGCTTCCAGGCCCAGCAGTTGTGGGTGGCAGCCAAGTCGCTGTGGCGTTCGATGAAGCTCATCGCCTCGGAGGCGCTGGATATCGGGCCGGCGAGGGTGATGAAGCGGCTCTTGCGGATTTCCTCGCGAAACTCGCAGAGGTCGAGCAGGGTAGAAGGCATAAGTAGATGTCAGGCACTCGGCGTGATGCCGCACCCCTTGAGGATGATGTGGATAAGGTTGTTGCTCGCATCTTCCATGTCTTGCTTGGTCAGGCGGCTGCGGCCGGTAACCTGGCAGATCTGGGTGGCGAAGTCGGCATAGTGCTGGGTGCTGCCCCAGAGCAGGAATATCAGATGAACCGGGTCTACCGGGTCCATCTTGCCTGCTGCGATCCACGCCTCGAATACCGCCGCCCGGCCACGGAACCACTCGCGGTAGTCGGCGCTGAAGTACTCGGTCAGACAACTGCCGCCGCTGATCACCTCCATGGCGAATATCCGGGAAGCTTGCGGGTTGCGCCGGGAGAACTCCATCTTGGTGCGGATGTAATGGCTCAACGCAACGCCTGGATCGTCATCGACGCTCAAGGCGTTGAAGGTGCTGTCCCAGAGCTCGATGATGTTGCTCAACACGGCAATGTACAGGCCGAGCTTGTTGGTGAAGTAGTAATGCAGATTGGCCTTGGGCAAGCCGGCTTTGAGCGCAATGGTATTCATGCTAGTGCCCTTGAAGCCATGGCGGGCGAACTCGTCTTCGGCGGCCTGGATGATGGCCTGTTCGTTCTTCTGGCGGATGCGGCCGGCGGGCTTGCCCGAGGCGGAAAGGCGATGCGCAGGGACTTCTAGGGTCATGGACGATTCCGTACAGGTCTGTGGCAACGGATGTCGGACAAGATTACCTTCCTGCGCTCAAGTAACAAGCATTAGCGTCACAAGCAGGCATCAGCGTGTCGCAGCCAGGCTCTCGAGGAAGCTTTCCAGCACAAGATTCGGCCGTCGCCCTTTACGGGTTACCCAGCTCAGGCTCAGGTCATAGAAGCGCTGTGAGGGCTTGAGGGCGCGCAGCCGGCCTTGCTGGACCCAGAACGTGGCGTAGTGGTCGGGCAGGTAGCCGATGTAGCGGCCGGTAAGGATCAGAAATGCCATGCCCTCACGGTCCGAGGCGCTGGCGGTGCAGTTCAGGGCCTGATAAAGCGCCTGGATTTCGGCGGGTAAACGGAAGGTCGGAGCGATCGCCTCCTGGCTGTTGAGGCGGGCTTCATCGATCTGCTGATCGTCGGCATAGAACAGCGGGTGGCCGACCGCGCAATAGAGCAGCGAGCGTTCGCTGTACAGCGGCTGGTACTCAAGGCCCGATAGCGGGCTGGTTTGCGGCACCACGCCGACATGCAGGCTGCCATCGAGCACACCCTGCTCGACCTGGCTTGGGGCGATCATGCGGATCTGGATGCGTACCTCGGGGCCGCGATCCTTGAGCTCGGCCAACGCATGGGTGATGCGCATGTGCGGCAGGGTCACCAGGTTATCGGTCAGGCCGATGTTCAGTTCTCCGCGCAGGTGCTGGTGCAGGCCGTTGACTTCGGTGCGGAAGGTTTCCAGGGCGCTGAGCAGTTGCAGCGCCGAGTGGTAGACCTCGCGGCCTTCCTCGGTCAGCGAAAAGCCGGCGCGGCCACGCTGGCACAGGCGCAGGCCCAAACGCTGTTCGAGGTCGTTCATCTGCTGGCTGATGGCTGAGCGGCCAATGCCAAGCACGTTTTCGGCTGCCGAGAAGCCGCCGCACTCTACTACGCTGCGGTAGATTTTCAGCAGGCGGATGTCGAAATCGCTGACTTGGGCGAGTGGGTCGGGGCGTCGGCTCATAAGTTTAGTCTTGCGCTACCTGAAGATTAGAAAAGTAGTCTTTTTCAGACTTTATCCACGTGCGAATTTAGCTGCAACAACATCCATCGTTGCCTATTCGTTTTTCGAGGAACCGCCGATGAACATGCCCGAAACCGCCCCTGCCGGTATCGCAAGCCAGCTCAAGCTGGATGCGCACTGGATGCCTTACACCGCCAACCGCAATTTCCATCGCGACCCACGCCTGATCGTGGCGGCCGAAGGTAATTATCTGGTCGATGACAAAGGGCGCAGGATCTTCGATGCCTTGTCGGGCCTTTGGACCTGCGGTGCCGGGCATACCCGCAAGGAAATCACCGAGGCGGTGGCGCGTCAGCTTGGAACGCTGGATTACTCGCCTGCTTTCCAGTTCGGTCATCCACTGTCGTTCCAGCTGGCCGAGAAGATCACCGCGCTGACCCCTGGCGACCTGAATCACGTCTTCTATACCAACTCCGGTTCCGAGTGCGCCGATACCGCGCTGAAGATGGTCCGTGCCTACTGGCGCCTGAAGGGCCAGGCCACCAAGACCAAAATCATTGGCCGAGCCCGCGGTTACCATGGCGTGAACATCGCCGGTACCAGCCTGGGTGGCGTAAACGGCAACCGCAAGATGTTTGGCCAACTGCTGGACGTCGACCATTTGCCGCACACTGTGCTGCCGGTCAATGCCTTCTCCAAAGGCCTGCCGGAAGAGGGCGGCATTGCCCTGGCAGATGAGATGCTCAAGCTGATCGAACTGCACGATGCTTCGAACATCGCAGCTGTGATTGTCGAGCCGCTTGCAGGTTCGGCGGGTGTTCTGCCGCCGCCTAAGGGCTACCTGAAGCGCCTGCGTGAAATCTGCACCCAGCACAATATTCTGCTGATCTTCGACGAAGTGATCACCGGCTTCGGCCGTATGGGCGCCATGACCGGGTCCGAGGCCTTTGGCGTGACCCCTGACCTGATGTGCATCGCCAAGCAGGTCACCAATGGCGCCATTCCGATGGGCGCAGTGATCGCCAGCAGCGAGATCTACCAGACCTTCATGAACCAGCCGACCCCGGAATATGCTGTGGAATTCCCCCACGGCTACACCTACTCGGCCCACCCGGTTGCCTGTGCTGCGGGTATCGCCGCGCTCGATCTGCTGCAAAGGGAAAATCTGGTGCAGTCGGCCGCCGAACTGGCACCGCACTTCGAGAAGCTGCTGCACGGCGTCAAGGGCACCAAGAACATCGTCGACATCCGCAACTACGGCTTGGCCGGCGCGATCCAGATCGCGGCCCGGGATGGCGATGCCATTGTGCGTCCGTATGAAGCCGCGATGAAGCTGTGGCAAGCCGGCTTCTATGTACGCTTCGGCGGCGATACCCTGCAGTTCGGCCCAACCTTCAATACCCAGCCGCAGGAACTGGACCGCCTGTTCGACGCGGTCGGTGAAGCGCTGAACAAGATCGACTGATCTTTCTGATTCTGACGTAAGGCGCGCGAGCTGTTAGCGCGCCAGCATCAACCTTCTTTATCTGGAGTTTTGCATGAGCATTGTTCAGCACCTGATCCACGGCGAGCTGGTTTCCAAGGGCGAGCGCACCGCCGATGTCTTCAACCCGTCCACCGGCCAGGCCGTGCGCAAGGTCGAACTGGCCAGCCGCGCGACCGTGCAGGAAGCGATCGACTCTGCCAAGGCAGCCTTCCCTGCCTGGCGCAACACCCCCCCGGCCAAGCGCGCCCAGGTGATGTTCCGTTTCAAGCAGCTGCTGGAGCAGAACGAGGCACGCATCTCGCAGATGATCAGCGAAGAGCATGGCAAGACACTGGAAGACGCTGCGGGCGAACTGAAGCGCGGTATCGAGAACGTCGAGTTCGCCTGTGCGGCACCTGAGGTGCTCAAGGGTGAATACAGCCGTAACGTCGGCCCGAACATCGACGCCTGGTCCGACTTCCAGCCGCTGGGTGTGGTCGCCGGTATTACGCCGTTCAACTTCCCGGCCATGGTCCCCCTGTGGATGTACCCGTTGGCCATCGCTTGCGGTAACGCCTTTATCCTCAAACCGTCCGAGCGTGACCCAAGTTCCACCCTGTACATCGCCCAGTTGCTGCTGGAGGCCGGCCTGCCCAAGGGCATCCTCAACGTGGTGCACGGTGACAAGGAAGCCGTGGACGCGCTGATCGAGGCGCCGGAAGTTAAAGCGCTGAGCTTTGTCGGTTCGACCCCGATCGCCGAGTACATTTATGCCGAAGGTACCAAGCGCGGCAAGCGCGTCCAGGCACTGGGCGGGGCGAAGAACCATGCAGTGCTGATGCCCGATGCCGACCTGGACAACGCGGTCAGCGCACTGATGGGCGCGGCCTACGGTTCGTGCGGCGAGCGTTGCATGGCTATTTCGGTGGCGGTGTGTGTGGGCGACCAGGTTGCCGATGCGCTGATCGCCAAGCTGGAGCCGCAGATCAAGGCGCTGAAGATCGGTGCTGGCACCTCTTGTGGCCTGGACATGGGGCCGCTGGTGACTGCCGCAGCCCGTGACAAGGTAGTGGGCTACATCGATGAGGGTGTTGCTGCTGGCGCCAGGCTGGTGGTGGATGGCCGTGGTTTGCGTGTGGCGGGTAATGAAGATGGCTACTTCGTGGGCGGCACTCTGTTCGACAAGGTGACGCCAGAAATGCGCATCTATAAAGAAGAGATCTTCGGCCCAGTGCTGTGCGTGGTGCGCGTGAACAGCCTGGAGCAGGCCATGCAACTGATCAACGACCACGAGTATGGTAACGGGACCTGCATCTTCACCCGTGATGGTGAAGCGGCACGCCTGTTCTGTGATGAGATCGAAGTGGGTATGGTTGGCGTTAACGTGCCGCTGCCGGTGCCGGTGGCCTACCACAGCTTTGGCGGCTGGAAGCGCTCGCTGTTTGGCGACCTGCATGCTTATGGGCCGGATGGCGTACGCTTCTATACCCGTCGCAAGGCGATTACCCAGCGGTGGCCGCAACGTGCGAGCCACGAGGCATCGCAATTTGCCTTCCCTAGCCTTTAAGGTGTGAGAAGCGCAGCGGGGAGGCCGGCAGGCCTCCCCGCTTTGTTTTGCAGCGATTGTGAAGTTTATTGGAATTAAGCCTTGACGCGTTCTCGAATCCCCTTATAATGCGCCCCACTTCCAGCGTAGTCGGAACGAGAAACTCCTTGAAATTCAATGAGTTGCTTAATCCAGGTAGTGCTGGA